>DASTEX010000061.1:0-4541 GCA_035709185.1 Gemmatimonadales bacterium | reverse complement strand
CTGGACACGGTTTTCCGGACAGCGTGGACGTCACGGTCCGCCGCGAGGGCACCCGGCTCACCGGTCCGGGCATCGGCGATGACTGCCGGGGCCTGGCGGTGCTGATGGCCGTCGCCCGGACCCTCCAGGAATCCAACGTGCGGACGCTGGGTCCGGTTCTCTTCGTCGCCACCGTGGGCGAGGAAGGGGCCGGCAACCTGCGCGGCGTCCGGCACCTGGTCGACCAGCAGAGCGCCGGCCGGATCGACTATTTCATTTCGGTCGACGGCACCGGCCTGACTGCCGTGAACCGGGCTGTCGGCAGTCACCGCTACCGGGTGACGATCCGGGGGCCAGGCGGGCACAGCTTCGGTGACTTCGGGATCCCCAATCCGATTCACGCCCTGGGACGGGCCATTGCCGGCATCGCGCAGATCAGCGTTCCGGCTTCACCCCGGACGACCTTCAGCGTCGGCGTGATCGAAGGCGGCACCTCGGTCAATGCCATCTCGATGAGCGGCGCGATGGATGTGGATCTCCGCTCGGAAAGTCAGCGCGAACTGGACAGCCTCGATGCCCGGATGCGGCGGGCAGTCGCTGCCGCGGTAGACGCCGAGCATGGCCGCTGGCCCGGCGCTTCAGCCCGCCTGACGGCCGAGATCCGGGAGATCGGAAAGCGTCCGGCGGGCGCTCAGGCCGACTCCAGCGCCATCATCCGCGCCACCGTTGCCGCCGCTCGCGCGCTGGGCTTCATCCCGGCCATGACGGCCTCCAGCACCGACGCCAATTATCCCATCAGCCTGGGCATCCCTTCGGTGACCATCGACGGAGGCGGCAGCGGCGGCGGGGCCCACTCGCTCAACGAGTGGTACGACGACGGCGAGGACGGATGGCGGGGACCGCAGTGGGCGTTGCTGCTGGTGCTGACGCTGGCCGGCCTGGGGGGCTAACTCAAGGACTTAGGACTAAGGACTAAGCAGGCTCCTACATGCCCTGGCCTGTGGTGTCCCTGGTGGCGGTGCCCGGTCGCGATCCCAAGTTGTCGAGGAGCTACTTAGTCCTAAGCCCTAAGTCCTAAGTCCTTGGGCTAGCCCGGCCATCCGGCCGGCCGCTCCTTCAGCAGGAGCACGATCGGCGCCTTCAGGTCGGCCGGGAACAGGGTGGTCTCGAACGGGGTGGTCCGTTCCATGTCGTCGGGGTCGGGCCCGATCCAGCAGGAGAACATGAGGTGCAGGAGGGGCTGGTCGAGGAGCCCCGTGGGGGTCCCCCGGGGCGGGCCGAAGGTCTTGGCATCCCGCAGCACGGCCGCCACGCGACCCGAGACCCACACCGGCCGCTCGGCCAGTCCGGCCAGCATGCCGTAGGTCAGCGATGTAGACTCCCCGCCACGGGTGACGACTCCAAACACCAACGCCCCGAAGCGCCCCTGGCGGGGAAAGAGTGCCACGCCGTAACCGAACCCGCCGCCTAACTCGTTCGCAGCGGCGAGCGTTTCCATCAAAAGGTCATGTACCGCGAGCACGTCGGCGTGGCGTGGATCCACTGGTCGACTCCTCCCGGACCCGTTTGGCTGCACGGACCGGGCCGAGCCGGATCGGGCGATCCATCCGCCGTCGTCCTGCGTCAGGCGGTGCGGCGGCGGCAGGCAACACCGCTGCGAGGCCGCACCGGTTTTTCCGGACGTCCGGCGCTACTAGCGGGGCGGCCGCCTCATCTGTTGCATCCGTTGCGCCCGCTCCGCCATCCACTCATCGAAGGTCTTTTGTTGCTCCGGAGTGAGGCAGGCACGGATGTCCTTCTGGAGAATCTCGGTGTGGTCCCGGATGACCATCATGGCCGCCTGGTTCTCCGCCTCGACCGCCTCCCGGGTAGTCTCCCCGTTCCGGACCGCCTGCATGTTCGCCCGCATGACCTCCCGGGCGCCCTTGGTTTCGGCGGTGTATTTGTCGAGCAGGGGCTGGATCTTCAGGACCTGGGAGGAGTCGAGCTTGAGCCGGGTGGTGAGCTCCTCCATGGTGAGCATCATCCCCCCGCGCCGGGGCCCACCGGCACCCGGTTCCTGGGCCAGAACCGGCCCGGCGGCAAGGGACAGCAAAGCACAGACAGCCAGTGCGCGCATTCGCTTCTCCAGTGTGATTCCCGGTTGGTAGTTACCGTCTTCGCCCTCGACGTTTTCGACGTCTTCGACGTCCTCGACGTCTTCCCCGCGCTGAACTGTTACTCCGCTGCCCCCCGAATCGTTGACCCCTCGGGAAAATCGATCAGGAACCGGGCTCCCTTTCCTGCCTCACTGGCGACCGAAATCGTGGCTCCCCATCCCTCCACCACCCTCCGAACGATCGCGAGTCCGAGGCCCGAGCCGGACGATGTGGTGGAAAACCGGGGCTCGAAGATATGGGGCAGAATTTCGGGGGCGATACCGTGGCCGTCGTCACTGACGGTCACGGCGTGGCCTTCGAATCCGATGATGACCGTGCGAGCGCCGGCATTGCGGGAGTTATCGCACAGGTTGAGCAGGACTTCCTTGAGCTCATCCCGGCGGCTCTTGACCTTCACATCGGCCGGGGCTTCAACCCGGATGGCCAGGCCGGGCGCGAGGTGATGCAGGGCGGCCACTTCGCGCGCCACTTCCTCCAGGGGCACCCAGTCGGGCAGCAGGGTGGTCTCGCTGGGTGCCGCGAACCGGCTGAAACCGCGGGCCATGGCGTCGAGCCGTTCGATCTCGTCGAGCAGGCGCTGGGAGGTTTCGACCAGCGCGGTGTCGAACTGTTCGGGATGCCGGTGCCGGACCCGCTGCAGGTGCTGGATCCCGAGTCGCAGCGGTGTCAACGGGTTCTTGATGGCATGCGCGACCTGGTTGGCCACGTCGGCCCACGCCAGCACCCGGGCCGCACGGGTGGCCTGGGTCACGTCGTTGATCGCGACCACCCACCCGCCCACCGCCTCCAGCTGGGCCACCTGGACGGCGTACCTCCGGCCGGCGTCGTCCAGCTCGAGCGGCGTCAGAGGCGAACCATCGGCCTGGAACAGCCGCAGCAACGGCTGCCAGCCTGGCGGCACCAGCGTCGCGAACGGTTCCCCCCGGGCCAGCGGAACGCCGAGCATCTCCTCCGCGGTCCGGTTGGCCAGGATCACCAGCCCGCCGCCGTCGACCGCGACCACGCCGGTAGACACCGTGGCCAGTACGGCCTCGGTTCTCCGCCGCGCGGTTTCCAGCGCGTCCCGGCCGGCCCGCACGTCCGCGGCCATCCGGCCGAAGGCATCGAACACCGGCTCGAATTCCCGCGTGGGGGTCACCTGCCGGGGCGGGGCGGGCAGGCCCCTGCCTAACGCCAGCGCGGTGTGACGCAGTTCATCGACCGGACGACTCAGCATGCGGGCCGCGAAGCGCGCCCCCGTGATCGCCGCGATGACGCCGAGGAGGGCCGCCAGCACGAAGAAGAACGCGATGTCCAGCTGCCGCTCGAGCAGCTCCCGGTCGCTGAGCGGTTCCACCGTGCCGAGAATGGTCGGAACCCTGGCTCCGTTCCGGGCCAGCGGGACGTAGCCGGTGAGCGCCAGTCCCTGGCTCTGGGGCGCGACGAACGGGTCGCCGTCCAGCACCAGCGCATGCCAGGCCTCCGGTTCCAGCAGCGGCGGCAAGAGGCCCAGGGCCGGGAGCACCGGCTCGCTGGCCGATTCGAGCCGCCCCTGACGGTAGATCCCGATACTGGTATCGAGCCGGCGGGCGGTTCCGCGCACGGTCTCGCCTTCGGCCGCGGTCGCGTCCCGGAGGATCCGCTGCAGCACCAGAGTCCGGCTCTGGCCCGCCTCGAGGGCGAGCTGCCGCACGCTCAGCGCGGACAACAGGGCCGCCGGTACCACGGTGAATCCGGCCAGCGCCAGGGCGAGCCGGGTCTCGTAGGATCGCCGGAACAGCGGAAACCGAATCCGGACCGGCACCCCGGTAATCCCCGCCGCGGCGAGCCAGAGCAGTACCACGGCGGCAACGTCCGCGATCAGGAGGAGGCTCCCCCGCACCCCGATGGTCACCGGCCTGCCTAACGGAATCACCATGTTGGCTTCGTGCGGTCCCCCGGGCAGCATGACCCGGCGGGAGGCCCGGAGGGCCCAGCCTTCCCGGCGCCAGCGTCCGCGAATCCGCACCGAATCGCTGGGTGACGGCGTCAGCGAGATCTCGTACAGCGGCGGCGGCTCGCCCTCGAGGACCCGGCCCAGGGTGGCGGGAGGCACCAACCGGGTGCGGGGTGCGACGGCCACCACCAGCACCCGGGCCGAGTCGAGGCGTCGCGTCAGCACGTGATGCACCCCCGGTCCGGCGGCCAGCTGGATGACGGCCTGGCCCGGCGGGGCACTGAGGGCGACGGCACCGAGTTCCGCGTCGGTCAGCGGGACCGCGTGGAGCGCGACGTCCACCGCCGGCGTGGAATTGGACCACACCATCAGTCGCGCCGGGTAGCGTTCGCCGTGCAGGCGGGAGTGGCGCCACCCCCGGTAGAGCTCGGCGGCATCGAATTCCCGGCTCCCCGCCGCCAGCAGGTTCCCCAGGTCGGCCAGCCGCG
>DASTEX010000060.1:0-7266 GCA_035709185.1 Gemmatimonadales bacterium | reverse complement strand
ATGGCGACCACCTGTTCGTGGTCTACCGCGAGATCTCACCCGGCCCTGGCTGCGGCACCCAGCCGGGGCCGACCAGTCCGGTGGCAGCCGTGCTCACCATCAAGGACTTCGCCGTGGTGACCTACATTATCAACCAGGTCGTCGAGAACTGTACCGTCCAGTAGGGCTCAGAAGCGCGAGGCTTTCAGCTGGACGTCGGCGTCCTTCCACGCCTCGGAGAACATGCGCCGCACCCGCCGCGCCTCGGTGACCCGGCCCTGCCGCTCCAGACTGATCGCCAGTCCCAGCAGCGACCAGCCGTTCGAGGGAAACCGGGTGAGATCTTCCCGGTACGCCTGCTCGGCCTCTTTGGCCCGGCCCGCCGCCAGCAGTGCCTTGCCCAGCGAGTGGCGGACCGGATAGTACCAGATGGGCGGCTCGTTGTACGCCATCCCGTCTTCCAGCGCCGCGGCCGCCCGGAACTGCCTCACAGCCTCGGCGGCTTTGCCCTGTCGCAACGCGATCTCTCCCGCCAGGGCGTACTCCGCAATGGCCATCGCCGTCTGGTTGTCGCCCTCCGGTAACTGGGCCAGAACCCCTGCCACCGTGTCGAGCGCCGCCGTGGCTTCGATGAACCGGCGCTTGGCGGCGAAGGCAATGCCACGGGCATAGTACGCCATGCCGGTCGTAAACCGGCGCTCGGCGGGAGGGAGCGGCTCGGCCAGGATCGCGTCCCACTTCCCGAACGTCACCAGGGTCCAATAGAGCACCGGCGTCACCGCCTCGAGCCACGGGACCTGGCTCGCGATCACCGGATCGAGCTCCACCACGGTGCGCCGGGCCGCGTCGATCGCCATCGCACTCCGGCCGCTCATGGACGCGGCGAAGCTCAGGAAGTGCCAGTTGTGCGGGTAGTACCCGTTGGCGTAGATGCCGCGCCGGGACGCGACCGGCCCCTCGAGGTAAGAGGCATCGGCGTGGGCCGCGTGCTGGTTGGCTTCAATCGCATCCGCATAACGCCCCACCCGGATGAAAATGTGGCCGGGCATATGGACCAGGTGACCGGCTCCCGGCATCAGCTCCGCCAGCCGTTCGGCGCAGGGCAACGCCCGGGCGGGATCAGGCGCCTCGACCGCGTGAATGAACAGGTGACACGCGCCCGGATGATCGGGATTGCGTCCGAGCGCACGGTCGAGCCGGCTCAGGATCTGCTCGGTATCGGGCCGGGGTGAGCCGTCCGCATTCCAGTAGTTCCAGGGCGACAGGTTCATCAGCGCGTCCGCGAGTAGCACCTGAACTTCCGCGCTCTCGGGAAACCGGTCCGCCACGCTGCGCAGGGCGCGGGCATAGGCCGAATCGAGCCCGGCGCGCGACGCCTCCGGCGCCGCCGAATAACGGTTGGCCAAGGCTTCGATCAGCGCCTGCTCTTCGGCCGTGGCTCCCGCCGCCAGCTGCCGGGCCCGCTCCACCGCCGCGATCGCGGGAGCAACAGCGCTCTGATTCATGGGCGCGTTGATGTTGGGGCCCAGCGCCAGCGCCTGGCCGGCGGCGCACAGGGCACACCGCGGGTCGAGCCGTTCCGCCTCCTCAAAGGACGCGACGGCCTCAGCGTGGTTGAAGGCCCAGAGCAGCCGCAGGCCCTGGTTGAAGAACTGCTGCGCCCGGGGCGCGGCGGTCGTGATCCGATACTGATGGGATCCCAGGTTGGTATACAGTCGCGGTTCCCGCCGGCCCGCCCGAACGGTATCGAGGGCCCGGGTGGGGCGTATTTCCTGGCTTTCCAGGCTCCCGGCCGGTCCCAGCATCAGGGCGGCCAGAAACAGCGAATTCAGCGTCATGCCTTACTCTCCAGTCCGTTGCCGGTATATTGCGCGTCAGGATCATTCCCCCCGACACCCGATGAAACCCCCGCCAGCCCAACCCGGTGAAGTCACGCAGCTCCTGGATCAGCTCCGGGGCGGGAACAACGAGGCGCTGGACCGGCTGTTCCCCCTGGTCTACCAGGAGCTGCGGCTTGCGGCCGACCGGGTACTCCGCCGGGAGGCATCGGGTCACACGCTGCAGCCCACCGCGCTGGTTCACGAGGCCTACCTCAAACTGGCCAGCGGTCCGGTAGCGTCGCAGAATCGGGCGCACTTCCTGGGTATCGCCGCCCGGGCGATGCGGCAGGTGCTGGTGGATCACGCCCGCCGGCGGCGGGCCGCCCAGCGGGGGGGCGGGGAGGCGGCGGTGTCGCTGTCCGAGGCGGACGGCGCACTGAACATCCAGTCGGACGACATCCTGGCACTGGACGAAGCGCTGGAGCGGCTGGGCGAGCAGAACCCGCGTCTCCGGCAGGTGGTGGAGCTGCGCTTCTTCGGCGGGCTGACCGAAGAGGAGACGGCGGAAACGCTGGGGGTCACCGCCCGGACGGTCCAGCGGGATTGGGCCAAGGCCCGGGCCTGGCTGTACAAGGAACTGGCCGCTTCCCGGAACGATCCAGAGGCATGAAGGACGAGAAGGAAAGGTGGGCGAAGCTCGAGGCGCTGTTCGACGGCGCGCTCGAGCAGCCGGAGGACCGGCGTGCCGAATGGGCCCGCGCGGCCGCCGGTGACGACGCGGCGCTCTGCGACGAAGTCCTGGCCATGCTGGCGGCGCACCAGGGCGGCGATGGAGTGCTGGACCGCCCGCTCCCCCAGCCGGCTCTGCCCTCCCGCATTCCGCCCGGCCTGGAAGAGGCCGTGGCCGACCGCTACATCCTCGACGAGCGCATCGGCGAAGGCGGCATGGCCGCCGTGTTTCTCGCGCACGAGCGCAAGCACGACCGCAAGGTCGTCATCAAGGTGCTCAAGCCGGAGATCGCGGCCTGGTTCGGCGCGCAGCGCTTCCGCACCGAGGTCGAGCTGGCCGCGCGGCTTTCCCATCCGCACATCCTCGGCCTGATCGATTCGGGCCAGTCGGGCGGGTACTTCTACTACGTCATGCCCTACGTGGGCGGCGATACCCTGCGCGCCCGGCTGCGGAGCCAGGGCCCCCTGGAGCTGGCCGAGGCGCTCACGCTGCTGCGCGACGTGGCGGACGCGCTGGCCTATGCCCATCGCTCCGGCGTGATCCACCGCGACGTCAAGCCGGAGAACATCCTCTGTGTGGGCGGGCACGCGTTCCTGATGGATTTCGGGATCGCGCGGTTCGCGTCCTCCATGGCCGGCGGCACCACCAAGCCGGGCGTGGTGCTGGGCACGCCGGGCTACATGGCGCCCGAGCAGCAGGACGGGCGCACGGTCGACCACCGGACCGACATCTGGTCGTGGGGCGTGGTCGCCCGCGAGGCGCTGTTAGGCGACCGGGCCGGGGACAAGCCGTTGACCTCCCGCCGGGACGTCCCCGACTGGCTGGCCGGCCTGGTCGAGCAGTGCCTCGCCGCCGAACCGACGGCGCGGCCCGACAGCGCCGATTACCTGGTCCAGCTGCTCGAGGCGAATCCGGTCACGGGGCCGCAACCGGCCCGCGCGGCGGGCGGACTCGGCTGGTTGGCGCGCCGGCGATGGTGGATCGTGGCCGCCGTGGTCCTGGTCGTGGCCGCGGTGTTGCTGTGGCGCTGGACCCGTCCCCCGGTGATCCCGGCGGGGTCGTTAGGCACGGTGGCCGTGGCGCCGCTCAGGAACGAGACCGGCGACTCCACCCTCGCCACCTGGGGCCGCCTGGCCGGCGACTGGATCACCCAGGGTCTGCAGCAGACCGGCCGGGTCACCGTGGTCTCCTGGCCTGCCGCGCTGAACGCGGCCGAACGAGGCGCGGCTGCCGACGGCCCTGGCCTGGTGAAGACGGTGGCAGAGGAGACCCAGGCGCAGACCGTGGTGACCGGCAGCTATTACCTGGTGGACGATCGCCTCCGGTTTCAGGCCGAGATCGTGGATGCCCGGACCGGCGCGCTGCTGGGTGCGGTTTCGCCGGTGGAAGTCGACCGGGCCGCGGCCGTGGAGGGGGTGCGGCGGCTGCGCGACCGGATGATGGGCATGCTGGCCACCCGCACCGACGAGCGGCTCGAGGAGCTTCCCGAAGTCCAGGATCTGCCGCCGACCTACGAGGCCTATCGGTCCTTCGACCGCGGCATCCGGCTCTACAACAGCCAGCAGTATGACGAGGCCGCGCTGGCGATGCGGGAGGCCTGGAATCTCGATACCGCGTTCCTGGTTCCGCTGGTCTATGCCGCCACGGCGCACTGGAACGGGGGAGAGCCGCTTCGGACCGACTCCCTGGTGCGGTGGCTGGCGCAACGGCGCAACCGGTTGAGTCCTTACCTCGAGTACACCCTGAACTACGTCGGCAGCCTGCTCGCCGGAGAGGGCGAGGCCGCGTTCCTGGCCGCCAAGCAGGCCGTCGGGGTGGCCCCCGGGGGGCGCGCCGCGTACAACGCCGGCCGGCTGGCCCTGATGCTCAACCGCCCGGCCGAGGCGCTGAGCCTGCTCCAGGGGCTCGATCCCGACCGGGGACTGATGCGGGGGTGGCAGTCCTACTGGACCCAGCTGACCCATGCGCTGCATCTGAACGCGGCGTACGACCGGGAGCTGGAGGCCGTGCTGGCGATGCGCCAGCGCTTCCCCGAGAGCCGGGTCGCGACCGTGCTGCAGGCCCGGGTCCTCGCCGCCACCGGTCGGCTGGCCGCGCTCGATTCCCTGCTCCGCGAAATCGAGCCGCTCTCAGCCGACAACTACTGGTCGCAGGGGGCCGCGATGGCAGTGGCGGCGGAAGAGATCCTGGCGCACGGCCAGGGCAGTGCCCGCCCCTACACCGATCGTGCGATCCGCTGGCTGGCGAACCAGCTGGCGCGGGATCCCGCCAATGCCCGCCACCGCTACTGGCTGGGCACGGTGCTCTACGATGCGGGCCGGTGGCGCGATGCCGAGCCCTATTTCGAATCGCTGGCGCAGGAGTTCCCGGACAACCAGGGGTACCGCGCGTTCGGCGCCCTGGTGCGGGCTCACCTGGGTGATACCACCGCCGCGCTCCGCCGGCTGGGCAGCCCGCCGCCCTATGACCGGGGTGAACACACCGCCTACCGCGCCCGGATTGCCGCGATCGGCGGCGCCAGGGATCAGGCAATCGAGCTGCTGACCGAAGCGCTGCATCGGGGGATCGACGGCTGGGCCTGGCGCCACGCCGATGCCCGGCAGGAGTTCAAGCTGCTCGCGGGAGATCCCCGATTCGAGCGGTTGATGAAGGGGGATCTGCCGAACTGAAGGCGGCAGGCGGGCGCTCGTCCGGTACCGGAAAGGCCGAGGCGGGCAGCATCAGAAAATCCCGAACGTCTTCCGGCCGCGAGCGCGCGGCCGCGTTGGGTGAACAACATCGTCCACGCCAGCCCGATCAAAAGCGTCGAGAAGCGCATCTGTGCCCTTTTGCATCTTGAGCTCGAGTTCGTCAGCGTATAGCGGCACAACGGTCCAGAAGTGGGTGGTAGCCCCGTCTGGTCGGGTCAAGGTGAAGAACTGCTCCCCCAGGCTCAGCGGCGCCAACAAGACGCAAGCACTGAGTTCGGTGCCCGGAGCAAAGGGGGTCGGTGGGTTGGCGGTCGCCACTGAGTGGCCGTATCCCAGCCAGGTGTCATTCTCACCCGGATACCGAGCCAGGGTCTTGAGCAGACGAATCGGCCAGTAGTGGTTCTCGTCCTCGAACATTTCCTGCCGAAGATCCCATTTCGGGGCCAGAAGAATGCTCAGCTCCGCGAACCGGAACTCACCGACCTCGTCCGGTGTGTTCATCGCGGCTTCCGACATACCGCTGGTAACCAGGGTGTGAAAAGGCCGGGTGGCATCCGGTGCAACGTGATACACATCGATATGCAGGCGATCGGATACGATTTCATGAAAGACCATGTGGATCGGCCCGACAGACCGTTCAATGTGGTCGCTGACCGCAGCGATCAGGTCGCCATCACCCGGATTCACGACCACACGCCTCCCTCAATCGAACAAGAAGTACATCCGGGAGCCACGAGGTGTGGCTGACGTGGATGGCGAGGTTGTGCGCGATTGCCTTCACGGACGAAAAGACCGATCGGGATGGCGTCATGCCGACACGATCCGCTCTTTGTTTCCTTGCCCGTACCGGATCTTGTCAGCCCAATGCCCTGCCGCTCAGCCGGGGGCGGCGCTGAGGCAGCCGAGGTGTCCTACCCACGCAGGATCTTCTCCATGGGCCGGCCCTTGGCCAATTCATCCACCAGCTTGTCCATGTACCGGATGTTGCGCATCAGCGGGTCCTCGATCTCCTCGATGCGAACCCCGCAGATGACGCCGGTGATCTTGCTGGCGTTGGAATGGAGCGCCGGCGCTTCGCGGAAGAAGGTCTCCAGATCGCTCCTCCGATTGATCTGCTCCGCCAGCCGGTTCGGGCTGTAGCCCGTCAGCCAGCAAATGACCTCGGCCACTTCGCTCTTCTTGCGGCCCTTCTTCTCCGCTTTCTGGACAGAGAGGGGAGACACGCTCGCAAATGAAATCCTGAAGACTCGGTGCTTATCCATAGGTACCTCGGAACGAGGACGGTCGACCAGTGTCGCCGCGTCCGTCTGACTGGCCCTTGGGAGGCGACCCGCCCGCCTGCCCGCCTCCGTCAGTCCATCGACCTGGCCGGCGTAATCCGGATATTCCGGTACCGCACCGCCGTGTGATCCCCCTGCAGCATGATCGGTCCCGCCGCCCCTTCATCGCTGTCCAGTGCGCCGCCCGTGATCCCGGGGATCTCGACGTCTTCGATGATGGTGGCCCCATTCAGCACCACCCGCACCCGCCGCCCGATCAGCGTGATGTCGAGCGTCTGCCATTCCCCCGCCGGCAGCGCGGGCAGCGACCGCGGCGTCACCTGCCCGTAGATTCCGCCCATCCTCCGGCTGTGCGGCTCCTTGCCGTAATCATCGGCCACCTGCACCTCGTGCCGGCCGCGGAGGTAGATGCCGCTGTTCCCCGAGGGTGGCACGTTCACCTCCACGTGCAGTATGAAGTCGGTGAAGGCCTCGCGCGTGAGCAGGTCCACGCTGGGCGTCGTGTTCGCCAGCTCGCCCTCCCGGAATTTCCAGCCGTTCGGTCCGGTCGAGCGCGGCCGCCACGCCGCCATCCCCTCGGCCAGCAGATCGATGGTCTCACCCCACACCGGCTGCCCCTCCCGGGTGAGCGCCGGCGCCCGCCGGCCCGCCAGCGTGATCTTCGATCCGTCGGGCCGGATGATCTCTCCTGTCAGCGAGTCGCCCTGCACCATCACCGCCACCCGCCCCGGGCGCTCGGCCGGTGGCTCCGACGGTAGCGGGAAGGT
>DASTEX010000059.1:0-2951 GCA_035709185.1 Gemmatimonadales bacterium | reverse complement strand
GACGAACCGAGGGGACCAGCATCGGCCACGCACTGGCCGGCAGAAACGCGCTCACGCTGGTTCGCGCCCGGGCAATTTCCAGCGTAAGCAGCTGACCGACCGAACGCAGGCTGGTCACCTCGACCAGAGTTGTTGTGGCCGGGGTGGCGATCTGTTCCATGGTCCGCGCGAGCTGGTCGATCGCCTGCGATTGCCGGTCCACGATCCGGCCGAGCAGCACCGCCGGGGGCTCCGGTCGATAGCGCTTGGGCGGGCCGTCGTCCGCCCTCGCCGCACCTTTCCCGACCAGTCCCTCCAACGCGGCATACGCGTTGGCGCGGGCCAGACCCGCGGCCCGAGCCACGGCGTACCCGGTCCCGGGACCCTTGGTCACCAGGACTTCGTAAATCAGCGACTCCGTAGGCGTGAAATCGAAGGGGGTAAGATCTAGCACTATATAGTAGTATGAATCGCTACGACCTTCGTCAAGTACTGAGGACTTAGGACTTAGGACTAAGGGCCCCCCACCTCGAGCTTGGGAAATTTCGGGTGCGGCTGGGCGGACTAAGTCCCAAGTCCCAAGTACTATGTGTATTCGAGCTGTCTTCCCTGAAGCTTGGCGATGAGTGCCAGCCGGAAGCTCACGTCGGCCACTCGCCCCTCGTGGCTCCTGGTATCGGCCTCAAGCGGGTACATGTGGTAGGTGGTGGGATGACTCGCCTTGGGGGCGGCCGTGAGCTTCTTCGGATGCCAGACGCCCGACTCGTCGCAATCGCCGTAGAGCCGTTCCAGGACTTTGGCGGCGATGGGCGACACGCTCAGCACGCCCAGCCGCGCCAGCTGTTCATAGAAGTGAAGGGCCAGCGGAATGTCATCCACGTTGCCCTTGGCGTCGGCCTCAGTCGGATCACCCAGCAGAATATCCGAGGGCTTCAGGGTCTTCTTGCCGACCTGGAGCGCGAATTCCTTCTTGGGCGCCGGTTCCGCGAGATACTGTCCCAGCCGCTCGGTGAAGCCGGCGCGTTCGCGCTGGAGCGAGGGCATCGCCGCCAGCATCGCCACCGAGTACCAGGTAGGCGGATGGGCCTCGGGGTGTAGAATGGTGTGGCCCCCCGCTCGCGTGAACGGCTTGTCCGCCAGCGGACTGCGGAGAAACGCGGAGACCGCCGAGACGATCTTGTGGGCCGAACCGCGAACCCGTGGGTCTTCGATGTGTCCGCTCTCGGCCAGCGCCGCCGTGGCCGCTTCGCGATTCCGCTCCCGGAGCCACTCCGCGATTTCTTCCGATTCCTGGGCCAGCTTCTGAAACTCGAACAGCAGGGCGGGGTCGGGATCGCGCGTCAGCAGCCGGAAGAGGAGCCGGTCCGCCAGCTTGAAGGCGCGGCCGGTCTTGGCGTACCCCAGCTGGACCAGGCGGCGGTACTGCGGGATGGTGCCGACTTCCTTGATGCCTTCCCGGGCCGAGAGCGCGACGCCCAGCAGATTCCCACCCCAAGAGCCGTTGTCCGCCTGGTGACTGGCTATCTCGCGGACCGGTTTTGACTCCAGCACCGCCGACTCCAGCGCCAGCGGGCTCGCATGTCCGGGTGGGGCGAGCTCTTGAAGCGTCCGGAGCTGGATGCTCTCGCTGCCGTGCCTGAGCAGCCAGGAAAGGGGAACCCGGTACGGCACCGAGAGGTCCACGCGCGTCGTCCTCTCCACGGGGAGGTAAAAAACGTGCGAAGATACCAAGGCGGCGATGTAAGTGGAAAGTGGACAGTCGCTCAGCAGCCCGGCTGGCGGAGAAATCGTTTCAGGATGGCCACTACGGTGTCCGGACGTTCCACCTGGGGACGATGGAGGGTCCGGTCCAGGATGGCTAACTGATGACAGGGCAGCAGCTTGGTGAGCGAATCGGCCACCTGGACTGGAACGACGGGGTCGGCGGCGCCCCAGATCAGCTGGACCGGCTGCCGCAGCTCCCGGTAGAGCGCTGCCAGTCCTTCGAATTGAAAGTCGCGCAGCACCCGCGCGGTGGCGGAACGAAAGGCCGGGTCGAGCGCCGGGTCGTACTTCGCCCGGTTGGCCGATTCTGCGATCCAGTCCGGGTCGTGCATCGGGATGATGGAGGATCGGGCGGCTTCCCAGGCGCCTATCAGGGCCGAGCGGCGGTGGCTCATCGAGTCGAGCACGCCCGCCAGGGAAACATCGATCCCCGCCGGCGCGATCAGCACCAGGGCCGCGACTCGTCCCGGTTCCTTCACCGCAGTGGCGGCGGCGATGGCGCCGCCCATGGAATGGCCGATGAGAATGACGGGCGGCTCGGTGTACCGGCGAAGCAGCCGCTGGATCGTCCCCGCCATCGCCTCGAGGGTATACGGCCGGTCGGGCTTGTCGCTGCCGCCAAAGCCGGGAAGGTCTACGGCAATCACCTGGTAATCCCGCGTGAGCGGATCGAACACCGACCGCCAGGTGAGCAGGTGCTCGCCGTAGCCGTGCAGCAGCACCAGAGTGGTATCACCGTAGCCGGCCCGGATCGCCCGAAGCTCCACTCCGCCCGCTTCGAGCCATTCGGCCCGGTGGCGGGGTGGCCGGTGGACCTCGCCACCCTCCAGCAGGAGGAGTGGAATCACCAGGAGATACGCGATCCGCCGGTGCATGCCTCAGGGCAGCCCGAACACCAGCAGCACTCCGCCGGGATTGACCGAGCTCGTGAGGTTGCCGAGCAGCGGCGCGACGCCATAGGGATCGGGGGCGCGGGAGTTCGCGGCCCGGGCATACGCCGCTCCGGCCCAGCTGCCGGT
Source organism: Gemmatimonadales bacterium (assembly GCA_035709185.1). Lineage (GTDB taxonomy): Bacteria > Gemmatimonadota > Gemmatimonadetes > Gemmatimonadales > GWC2-71-9 > SZUA-320. Next base: position 189 of record DASTEX010000059.1, on the reverse strand, counting down.
GCCGGAGACGATGGCGATGTACTGCTTCCCGTCCGGTCCGGCGAAGCTGATGGGATTTCCCACGTTCCCGGACGGGGTACGGAAACGCCAGAGCTCGGTGCCGCGGCGGGCCTCGACCGCCTTGAGCCAGCCGTCGAGCGTGCCGTAGAACACCACTCCCCCTGCCGTGACCAGGGCACCGCCGGTCAC
>DASTEX010000058.1:0-7113 GCA_035709185.1 Gemmatimonadales bacterium | reverse complement strand
TCCGTCTCCGGCGGCGCACCAATCAGTCCCGACATCGTGCGGTTCTTCTACGCCGCCGGGATCCCCATTCTGGAAGGTTACGGTCTGACGGAAACGTCACCGGTCATCGCGGTAAACACGTTTGCGGCGCTGCGGCCCGGGTCGGTGGGCCGCCCGGTGCCGGGGGTGGAGGTCCGCATCGCCGAAGACGGCGAGATCCTGACCCGCGGCCCCCACGTGATGAAGGGTTACTACCACAAGCCGGAACAGACGGCCGAGGTGCTGGACCCGGATGGCTGGTTCCACACCGGCGACATCGGACGACTGGACCAGGACGGCTTCCTCTACATCACTGACCGCAAGAAGGACCTGATCGTCACGGCCGGCGGCAAGAACATTGCCCCGCAGCCGATCGAAGGGCGGCTCAAGACCAATCCCTTCGTCACCCATGCGGTGATGCTGGGAGACAAACGCAAATACCCCATTCTGCTGCTGGTGCCCAATTTCGAGAAACTGCGCGGCTGGGCCAAAGCGGAAGGGCTCACCTTCGGGGACGACGAGGGGCTGGTGGCGCTGCCGGCGGTGCAGACCAAGATGGAGCTCGAGGCCAAGAAGCACCTGCGCGACCTGGCCCAGTTCGAGGTCCCCAAGAAATTCCTGCTGCTGCCACGGGATTTCTCGATCGACCGCGGAGAGCTCACGCCCAAGCTTTCGATCCGGCGGAAGATCGTGGAGCAGAACTACCAGGCAGAGATTGCGAAGCTGTACGACGGAGCGGAGGCCATCTAGCCATCGGGCGATCCGGCGATCGCTAGATACGTTTCGAGGCCTTCCTCCCAACCCAGGCTCCCCCACCCGACGCCAGAATCTCGAGCTCCGGCAGGTCCGGCGCCGGCCCCTCACCGACGATCCGCAATCCCGGCAGCGTCACCCGGACCGCCTCCCCGACCCAGTGAGGCTTCGAGGCCACATCGGCCCCCAGCACGGTGCCGCGCATGGACGAGGATTTGAGCGGAATCAGCCCTCCCCGGAGGACGCTCGCGCTGCTGGCTTCGGCGGCGGCCGGCGGATTCACCGCGACCAGTCGGGTTCCCTGCATCAGGCCCGCCGTTTCACCGATCAGGCTCGTCGCCGCGCCGACCAGCGCCACGTACCCCCCCGGTCCCGCCAGTCCGAGGAAGGCCTCCACCGCCTCGCCGGTCAGGGCGGTCCGGCCATTCGCCGGCGTCCCGCCTCCGAAGTCCGCTTGGCCGTTGGATAGCTCGGTGCTCCAGCCACAGACCGGGCAGCCGAGATGGCCGGCAATGACATCACGTTGTTCGACCCGGCTGGGCAGGAGAACCAGGTAGGCTTCGGCGTGATCGGCGGGGCAGCGCAGGTGGTCGGTCAGCTCGATGAACACTTAGGAGGGACCCAGCCGCAGCCAGTCGATGGTCACGCGGGGCGGGCGGGTGACGATGAACAGGACCGCCTCGGCCACATCGGCGGGGCGCAGCATGGCGCGGCGGGGAATCAGGTCGGGTCGCTGGTCGGGCTGGACCGGATCCCACGCCGCCGTGTCCGTGGCGCCGGGAGAGATCAGGGAGAAGCGCACTCCGGAGCCGCGGAATTCCTCCCGCAGCACCTCATGCAGCCCTCGCAGACCGAACTTGGCGGCGGAGTAGGCGGCGTTCTCGGGAAAGGCCCGGTGATCGGCTACGCTGCCCACGGTGACGTGCAGCCCCCGCCCGGCCTGTCGCATCGCGGGAAGGAACGCCCGTGCTACCAGGAACGGGGCCCGCAGGTTGGCGCCGATCTGCCCGTCGAAGTCGGCGGGGGTGGTCCGCTCCAGGGGAGCCAGGAGAAACGATCCCGCGTTGCTGATGACCACATCGGGAGCGCCGAATTCGGCCAGCACCCGTTCCGCCGCGTGAGCGACGTCGGCTTCCTGGGTGAGGTCGCAGGGCAGATCGAGACCTCCTTCGGGCCGCGCGGCCCGGAGGGTCCGCGCCAGCCGGATGACGGCCGCTCCCTCGTCCGCCAGCTGCGCGGCGATCACGGCGCCGATCCCCCGGGACGAGCCGGTGACGAGCGCCACCGATCCGGCCAGCCGACTCACGGTGTGGAGTCCCAGTGCACCAGCCGCAGGAACTCCGACCGGGTCTTGGGATCATCCCGGAAGGTCCCGCGCAGCGCGCTGGTCACGGTGCGGGAGTTCTGTTTCTCCACCCCACGCATCATCATGCACAGGTGCGAGGCCTCGATGACTACGCCGGCACCGAGCGGATGGAGAACCTCCATCAGCGCATCGGCGATCTGGTCGGTGAGGCGTTCCTGGACCTGGAGCCGCCGGGCAAACATCTCCACGATCCGGGGAATCTTCGACAGGCCGACGATGCGGCCGTGGGGGAGATAGGCGACATGGGCCCGGCCGAAGAACGGCAGCAGATGATGCTCGCAGAGCGAGTAGAGCTCGATGTCGCGCACCAGAATCATGTTCTCGTGCGATTCCTCGAAGATCCCGCGGCCGACCACCTCCGCCACCGAGTGGTGATAGCCCCGGGTCAGCCAGCGGTACGCCGCCTCCACCCGCATCGGGGTCCGGCGCAACCCGGGCCGGTCGGGATCTTCGCCCAGCACAACCAGCATCTTACGGATTTCGTCCTGGAAGGACGAATCGCCCGGAGGCTCATTCGCCGTCATAGTCCACCCAGTTCCGCGGAGTTTCCCACAAGCGAACCCGCTTCAACCGCCCCCGGGGCAGCTTGCCCTCGAGCTGCTGCCAGATGAACACCGCGATGTTCTCGGCCGAGGGAATGTGCGACCCGAACCAGGGCACGTCGAGATTGAGATTGCGGTGATCCAGCTGGCTCAGCACGTCGGTTTCCACCAGCCGCTTGAGCTCCACCACGTCGAGGACGTAGCCGGTGAGGGGATCGATCTCGCCCTCCACCATGACCTCGAGCTCATAATTATGTCCGTGAAAATTGGGATTGTTGCAGGGACCGAAGGTACGCTCGTTCCACTCGGCCGATTGCGAAGGATTGTGGAGTCGGTGCGCGGCGTTGAAATGGAGGCGCCGGACGATGGTGGCACGGGGCATAGTCAGATCCGATGGCCGGGAAAACAAAGGCGCCGCCACTCGAAAGTGCTCGGCGCCCTGGGTCGAACGACGACAGCGAGGTTTATTGAAGCCCGACAGTAATGATCGGCGCCCTCTCCGAAACTTCTACCTTCCCCCGAGGGGCATGGCATACGCCCCGGAATTTGGACCCGCTATCGGACTTGTTGGCTCAATAACGTGGCTCACTGCCGACGCCCGACGGACTCAATCTATTAAACAGTCCGGGGCAATGCCAGTAGGCGGAGGCTGTCAGCTACCAGCTGTAGGCAATCAGCTGTCGGCCGTCGAACGTCCGCATTACCCCGCGGGATCAGCTTTGGTGGAGTCAATGGATACCCATCCACGAATCACCAGGATCACGCCGGCGGCCAGCAGGAGGTGCACGATACCCAGTCCGACCGGGGCGATATAGGTCAGTAGCACCCAGATGACCAGCAGTACCAGACCCAGGAGCATTGCCAGCACTGGATTTCCTCCCGCCGAGTGATCCGGCCCAAGCGCCGGAATACCGCTTATCGACAGCTGACCGCTGATAGCTGATAGCTGACAGCTTTCTATATCTCCCAATTACTCATCACAATCCCCGCCCCCATCACCCGCTCGCTCGCGCCGGGCAGCGTCATCCGCAAATCGGTCCAGTGCACCCGGAACCCGTCGTCCAGCAGCGCGGCATAGGCTTCGCTGAACGCGCTCTGACACCGCACACTGATCCGGTGCGACCGGGCCCCGACTGCATCCCGCTCCAGCATGTGCACCAGGGACCGGAAGGCGGCCAGATCGCGGGCCACCACCTTGAGCAGCCGCACTTCATCACCGGTCCGTCCCTGCGCCAGGGGCGCGGTGTGCCAGAGCGCGTAGGCCCGGAGCGAGCCGTCGGAATCTTCCAGCAAGGTGGTGTCGCCCAGCCGGAGATCTTCGGTGAGGGTGATTTCGCGGCTGTAGTCCACTCCCGGCGCGAGCCCCTGGGTGAGCTCGCGGCAGGCCGCGAGCCGCGCGGCCCGGGCACTGCCGCTGCGCGACAGGCGCAGGCCTGGCGGACCCGCCGGGGGAGCCGACTCGAGCTCCTTGGTTACGCTCACGGTCAGATGCCCGGGCAGAAAACCCAGCCGGCTGTAGAAGCCGATGTTCTCCACCGTGCGGGGCATCGTTTCCAGCCCGATCACCCGCGCGCCCCGGCCCCGGAGCCAGCTGATGCCGCTCCGCACGATGAGGCTGCCCACACCGGTGCCCTGGAGCGCCGGCCGCACCGCCAGGGGGCCCATCCACCCCTCGGCACCCGACTGGTGCACCATGTTGAACGCGGCCAGCTGGCCGTCGCCGTCGCGCCAGAGTTGGGCCCCTTCGCCCGCGTCCTCGATGGCGTAGCGCCAGATGTCCCGGTTGAGGAACGGCACCCGGACGCCGGTCATGCCGTCGCGATGATAGCGGTCGGTGAAGGCTTCGGCGAAGAGCCGGTTCACCACCTCGATATCCTCGAGCGTGGCCCGGTCGGGCCCCATCAATCCGACATCATGCAGCGGCATCCCGCCCCCGATCCTGCTCTTCGCGTACCCTGGCCACCCCGCGCTCCACGTCGTACGTGAGTCTGAGTACCCGGTCGAACCCGTCCCGAACGGTGTCGATGTGGGTGATGAGTATCACCTGAGGGAAGCGATCGGCCAACCGCCGCAGCAGATCCAGGACCGCGGCACGGCGGTCTTCGTCGAGCGACCCGAAGATCTCGTCCAGCACCAGCAGGGAGAGGGGCTGGCCCGCCCGTTCCGCAATCATCTGGCTGATCGCCAGCCGGAGCGCCAGGCTCACCACGTCTTCCTCGCCTCCGGAAAGGACCTTCTGGGGCTCGCCGTCCTCCACGATGGTGGGCGCGTAGTCCTCGTCCAGCTCGAACTCGGTATAGCGGCCCACCGTCAGGTCCCGCAGGAAGCGCGAGCCGAGGTCGGACAGATCGGGTCGCAGGGCGGTGTTGAGGTCGGTGCGCAGATCGGCGAAGGCCCGATCGAGTTCCTGGTTCAGCAACAGCTGGCCTTCCACTTCCCGCGCCTCCGCCGCCTGGCGTTCCCGCTCTGCCCGCCGCGCTTCGGCCCGGGCGACCTCGGCCCCCGCATTCTCGACTTCGCCGGCGGTCCGGACTACGGCCAGCTCGGCCTGCTGGCGCCGCTGATCCGACGCTTCGAGATCCCGTCGCGCCGCGGCAAACGCCTCGGGGGTCCAGCCCGATTCCTGGAGGGTACGGCGCAGCTCCGTCACCCGGACTTCCCGGCGGGTAAGCTCCAACTCGGCCGCGGCTGCATCCACCGCCAGGCGGGAGGCGCGCTCCGCCAGCCCACTCAGCCGCTCCACCTCCAGCCGGAGCGGTTCGAGCCGTTCCAGCTCCCGGCGCACCGCGGTGTGGCGGTGCTCGTCGTACTCTTCCGAAATATCCGCCAGGATCGGCTCCAGCTCGGCCAGCCGTGTCCGGTGCCCGTCGCGTTCGGTCATCAGGGTCTGCCGGCTCTGTTCCCGGGTCTCCGCCCGGGCCAGTTCACTGCCGAGCTGGTCGACCTCCCGGGCCAGCAGGTCCCGGGCCCGGGCCGCCTCGGTGACCTCCTTCGGCTGCTTGTTCAGCTGCTTCACCCGACCGGTGTAATACTTCCAGTTGACCCCGACTTCGGCCCGCTGGGCCTCGAGGTCGCGCAACACGTCGTTGAAGCTGGCTTTGAGCGGGCGGTTGCACACCGGGCAGGCCCCCTCCGGGCCGGCTTGCTTGAGTACCTCGATCTGTTTGCGGAGGTCGCTGCCCTGGTCCTGCAGCTGGACCGCCTTGGTCTCGGCATCCTGGCGGTCGCGGACCCAGTGGGTGCGCCGTTCCTCCCCCTGCTTGTCGGCTTCGGCCAGCAGAATTCGCTTGAGCTCGAGCTCCTGCCGCAGGGCGGTCACCGTCTCCGGCGAAGGCAGCGTGCCCAGCCGCTCTTCGATGGTGGCCACCCGCCGCCGCACCTCACTGACGAGTCCCATCATCTCGCGCCGGCGCGCCACTCGCGCGGCCAGGGTATCGAGCCGCTCGCGCTCCTGCTGCAGGTGCGGCAGGTCGGCCAGCAGGGGACGCAGCTCATCCAGCCGCTGCTGGCCGGTCAGGGCCTCGGCCAGCTCGCGGTCGAGCCGGGTGAAGGCGTCGCGGCCGTCGGTCACCTGCTGCTCGGCCACCCGCAGATCACTTTCGAGCGACCGCACCTGCTCATGGAGCCGCTGCATCGATTCCCAGACCGGTCGCAGCGCCTCCACTTCGGTCCGGGCCGCTTCGAGATTCCGGCCGGCTCGTACGGCCAGCTGTTCCGCCGCCTCCAACCGGCGGGCCGCATTCGCCGCCTCTTCGGCCAGCACGGCGGGACTTTCCAGCAGCGCTTCGATGGCCTGGAGCCGGGCCCGGAGCACACTGCGGTCCGCGGCCAGCCGCTTCTGCACCGTTCCCAGCCGCTCGTAGCCCAACACCCGCGAGAGGAACTTCTCGCGCTCGAGGGGCTTCATCGCTCCCATGATGGCGAGTTCCTTCTGCCCCGTGAAATAGGTATTGAAGAACTCGTCGTGGGTCATGCCCAGGATGCGGCACAGTCGCTCGGTGACGGTGCTGGAGCTGTTGGCGATCGGCTGCAGATCACCATCCTGGTACAGTTCGGCGTTATGCAGCGTCCGGACGATGCGATAACGGTGGGCCCCGAGCGTGAACTCCAGCGACACTTCCACCCGGGCCCGCGGAGGCGCATTGCGGCGGCGGATCCCGTCCACTCCGCCGCGCGCGGCCCGAGTCCCGTAGATGGCCCAGGCCAGCGCCTCGAGCAGCGTGGTCTTTCCCGACCCGTTGGGCCCGATGACCCCGGTCAGGCCGAGCTCGAAGCGGAGGTCGGTGTCCTCGTGCTGCCGGAAGTTGACGAGCCGCAGGCGATGGACCTGCATCAGGCTTCCTCTTCCCGCACCACCGCCTCCAGCAAGTCGAGCCCCTGCTGGACGAAGCGCTCGCGATCGAGCTCGGCCGGCAGCGGCCGTCCGGTGAGATA
>DASTEX010000057.1:0-10479 GCA_035709185.1 Gemmatimonadales bacterium | reverse complement strand
GGATCCATGGATCAGCTCCCCTGGAGACTATTGACGATTGACCATTGACAAATGACGATTGCTCCGTGGAGCCCTGCGCTCCGGAGGACGGCGCACGCAATCGTCAATCGTCAACTTTCAATTGTCAATATCAGTTGTTGGCGACTCTGACGACGTGACGATAGCCTTCGGACCGGATGACGGTAACCGGTGCACCGGCCTTGACCCACTCGCCTTCGGTAACCACGTCCAGCCGTTCCCCGTCCACCGTGGCGGTGCCCGAGGGCCGCAGGTCGGTGGCGGCGATGCCCATCCGGCCAACGAGGTCCGCCCGCGGGAGGGCCGAAACATAGCCTTCGACGGCGTGAGAGCTGTCGCGGAGAAACAGGCCGCTCCATCGCTGGCTGTTAGGCAGATGCCGCAGCCAGCCGAACAGCACCGCGCCGGTTACGATGAACGCTGCCGCCATCACGGCACCCGCCTGGAGGAAGTCCGCCACCGTCGGGCCGGAACCCACCAGGGACAGCAGCATCGAACCCACGATCAGCACAATCCCGATGATGCCCGCCACCCCGAATCCGGGAAGCAGGAATACCTCCACCCCCAGCGCGATCAGGCCGATGCCGAGCAGGAGGACTTCTTCCCAGCCGGCCAGTCCCAGCAAGAGGTGCGACCCGAAGAAGAGGCCGAGCGAAGCCAGGCTCACCAGGCCGCCGAGGCCGAACGCGCCTGACTTGATTTCGAAGATCAAGCCGAGCATGCCAAGCGACAGCAGCATGGGAGACACCAGCGGGTTGGTCAAGAACCGCACCACCAGCTCGGCCCAGTTGGGCGACATCGAGACCACCTGGGCGCCCCCGAGGTCGACCGCCGCCAGCACGCCGTCGAGATCCCTGACCTCGCCCTTGGCAAAACCGACCTTGAGCGCCTCGCTGGTGGACAAGGTGAGCAGCTGCCCGGCCGGCTTCACGCCCGGGATGTCGATGGTCTCATCCACCATGCCTTCGGCGATCCGGGGATCGAGCCCGTTGGCCTCGGCCAGGGCCCGGAACTCCGCGCGCATGGCCGAGACGTACTTCTCGGGCGCCTTGGTGCCGCCACCGTCCACCGGCGTGGCGGCGCCCATGACGCCGCCCGGGGTCATGTAGATGGCCTTGGTCGACAGGGCGATGAAGGCGCCGGCGCTGAAGGCACGCGGGTTGACGAACGCGTAGACGGGAATCGGGGAATTCCGGACCGCGTCCACGATCCGCTCGGCGGCGTCCACCCGACCACCCGGGGTATCGAGGTCCAGAATGGCCGCGTCGGCGCCGGCTTCGAATGCCTCACGCAGCGAGCGCGCAATGAACGGCGCGAGACCGTTTTCGATGGTACCGGTGACCGGAATCCGATAGACCTGCTTCTGCGCTTCAGCGCTGGAAGCCAGCGAGAAAACAGCAAACAGCAGAACTGTCAGGCGACCCACGTCCGGGCTCCCGTCGGAGACACCTCAAATATACGGCGGGCGGGCCGGCAGGCGGGCGGTCGGGCAGAAATACCTGGTTCACACTTGTAGACCCGTGGAGTTACACGGTGGACACGGACAGAAATCCGGTTTCCAGCTTGGCGAGCCGGCCGGGGCGCCTCCTGCCCCCAATCCGCCCGCCTGCCCGCCTGCCCGCCCGGCTATCGCGGTGGCCTCATCCGATTCTGCTGCCGCATTTCCTGGACCCGCTGGAGCAGCCGGTCGCGCATGAGGAAGAGCTGTCCCCGCTGGACCGGGTCGAGTACGGTCGAGAGCTCGCGCATCTCCTCCTGCACCAGCTGCGCATAACTGACCCGTCCCGTGGCGATGGCGTCCACCAGCCGGTTGACGCTGTCGGGATTGGCGGCGATGCCGGGCCGGAGCTGCGAGTTGAGCGCCACCCGGAGCTGACGTTCCTGCAGCTCCAGCTCGCGCCGCCGCTCGGCATACCCGCTCATGATGTCCCGCACCTTCGTGGTCTGCTCCTCGCTGAGCTGAAGCTGCTCTTGTACCTGTCGGGCAAAGCGCAACTCCAGCTCCCGGCGCAGCGCGGCCGCCCGGGGGCCTTCCTGGGCCGAGAGTGGAATGCTTCCCAACGCCATCAGGGTACCGGCGAGGACCAGGCCTGCGATTCGGTGTTTCACGCTCACCCCTCCAGGTTTTGCAGGACCGCCGAGATCTCGTCCTCGGTCAGGTCTTCGAGACTCCACAGGGAATCGGCAGGTGGCTCGGACGGCAACAGCTGGAGCATGGATTCCAGCTGAGCCACGCTCAGGGTTTCCAACTCCGGCAACAGCAGCGTCTCGGCCGCCTGGTCCACCGGGACCGGCTCACTGCCGGGACCGCGCCAGAGGACCAGGATCAACGCCGCCGCGGCCAGCAACGGAACCAGCCATAGTGCCGGCCGCGGGCGGCGCTGCATTTCCTGTCCCGGGCCCAGCTCGGCCCTGACCCGGCCGGCAATCGCTTCGACATCGAGCGAGCGTTCGACCGAACTGCCCAACGCCGACGCGGTGGACACGAGCCGCCATTCCGCGGCGCAATCGGCGCACTCCGCCAGGTGCTGCTGCTCGGGCAGCGACCAGCGGATCCTGCCCGCAGCCACGCCCGGCATCCGGTCGGAGAGATGGTGGTTTTCAGCTTTCACGCGATCAGCTCCTTCAGGCGTTTCACCGCGTGGTGATAGTGCACCCGGGCCGCCCCGGACGTCGTGTCCAGCGCGGCGGCAATCTCCTGGTAGTCCATGGCCTGCTGGGTCCGCATCAGGAACACCTCCCGCTGGAGCCGGGGAAGCCTTGCGATCCCCTCCCGGATCCGTTCTCCCGCCTCCCGCGCTTCGGCCTCTCCTGCAGGGTCGGCCCGGTCCGTCAGGTCGGTGTCGAGCAGCGAAACGACCACTTTTCCGCGGTCCCGCCGGAACCAGTCCTTCCGCAGATTCCCGCCGATCCGGAACAGCCAGCTGCGGAAGCTGGCGTCCCCCCGCCAGCCATCGAGCGCCCGGAACGCCTTCAGAAAGGTCTCCTGCACCAGGTCTTCGAGGTCGGCCTCCGGCGCACCAGAGGCATATAGAAACCGGCCGAGTGGACCGGCATGCCGCCGGACCAGCTCCGTGGCGGCCCGCTCATCCCCCGCACGGAACGAGGAAACCAGCATGGCATCCGACACGTCCGGTGCGGGATCGGGGACCGTCATCGATGGCAGATTAGACGCGGGCGCGAACGAGACGTTAACCGACCGACAGACATTGCCCTGTTGAAACCCTGCATAAGCAATTATATACCAAGCGCTTTGGGTTTGAGATATTACCTGACATATCAACACGCCACTACGATTTTTCCACATTGACCGAGAGCCGGCGGGCCAATCGACCGCTGATCATTGCACACCGGGGAGCCTCGGGGCACGCGGTGGAGAATTCCCTCGCCGCCTTTCGCGAGGCCGCCCGGTTGGGCGCTGACGGCGTCGAACTGGATATCCACAACACGGCCGATGGGCGGATGGCGGTGTTCCACGATCCGGTGATTCCATCGCTCGGCCGGATCAGGCAGCTTTCCTCCACCGCCGTCCGTTCTTACCGCCTCGCAAACGGCGAGCCCATTCCCTGGCTCGAGGAAGTACTGGAGGCGATTCCAACGCTGGCGGTGTGGATCGAGGTCAAAGGGCTGGACCCGGCCTGGGACAGTGCCCTCCTTTCGGTAATCGAGACGGCCCGGGAGCGGTGTGCGGTGCATTCCTTCGACCACCGGATCATTGTCAGGCTGGGCGGGCAGCAACCGCGGCTCTCACGAGGTGTCCTGTCCACGGCCTATCCGGTCGACCCGGTGGCTCCCCTTCTTGCCACCGGAGCCGACACGCTCTGGCAGGAGTGGCAGCTGATCGATCCTCCGCTGGTGGCGCAGGTTCACCAGGCGGGACGGCGAATCTTCGCCTGGACCGTGAATGACGCCGGGACGGCGCGAGCACTCGCCGACATGGGCGTGGATGGACTCTGCGGCAACTTCCCCGAGCGCCTGCAAGCGCCGTAAGAAGAGGTTCCATGCGATTCCCTGCAATCCTGATCGGACTGGCGGTCTTCGGCGGCGGGCTGGCGGCACAGGAGCCGGCCCCGGTCGCCGTGGAGACCTATACCCTCGAGAACGGTCTCCGCGTGATCCTGGCTCCCGACCGGAGCACCCAGGTGGTGGCGGTCAACGTGTGGTACGATGTCGGCTCGCGCAACGAGGCCCGGGGGCGCACCGGCTTCGCCCACCTGTTCGAGCACATGATGTTCCAGGGCTCGGCCAACGTGAAGAAGGCGGAACACTTCCAGCTGATCGAGCGGGCGGGCGGAGAAATGAACGGCAGCACGGCCGAGGACCGCACCAACTACTACGAGGTACTGCCCTCCAACCGGCTGAACCTGGGACTCTGGCTCGAGGCCGACCGGATGCGGTCGCTGGCCGTCACCAGCGAGAATTTCGAGAACCAGCGGGAGGCGGTGAAGGAGGAGCGGCGGCTCCGGGTGGACAACCAGCCCTACTATGGCGCCATCTTCGAGGGGATGTACCTGCTGGCCGACAGCACCCGGTGCTTCCCCTACGCCCACTCCGTTATCGGCTCGATGGATGATCTCAATTCGGCCCGGACCGAGGACGTCAAGGCCTTCTTCGATCTCTACTATGCGCCTAACAACGCCACCCTGACCTTGACCGGCGATTTCGAGCCGGCCACCGCGCGCCGCCTGATCGAGCAGTATTTCGGGAGCATCCCCAGGGGCAAGACCCCGCCTGCGGTCGAATGCAATCAGCCGTTCAATTCGGGGGAAATCCGGCGGCGCTGGCCCGACTCCAAGGCCAACCTTCCGGGGGTCCTCCTGGCTTACCGGGTCCCGGAGTACCGCCACGACGACACGCCTGCCCTGATGCTGCTGAGCACCATCCTGGGCCAGGGCGAGAGCTCCCGGATCAACCGCAGCGTGGTCCGCGAGCAGAAGCTGGCCCAGTTCTCGGTTTCGCTGCTCAATCCCGCCGCGCCCCGGCGGGGGCCCGGTGTCTTCCTCACGCTGGCGGTGGTCAATGAGGGCGTCACCGCCGACAGCCTCGAAGCGGCGCTGGCAAAGGAGATCCTGCGGGCCGCTACCGAAGGCGTGACGGAGGCCGAGCTGACCAAGGCAAAGAACGGGTACCGGACCCAGCTCATCACCCAGCGGCAGCTGAGCCTGTTCAAGGCGGAAGAGCTCCAGACGGCCAGCATGTTTCTGGGGAGCCCCGAAGCGGTGAATACCGCCTGGAAGCGCTACCTGGCGGTGACGGTGGATGACATCAAGCGGGTGGCCGGCACCTATCTGCGGCGCGATAACGCGCTGGCGCTGCTGATCGTTCCGGAGGGACAATGAAGACGGTTCGACATCAGGCGGGCGGGCGGGCAGACGGGCAGGCGGGCAGGCAGCCCGGCAAGCGGGCGGGCGGGCCGGCGGGCGGCTTGCTCCGTTGCAGGATGGGCACCTGGGTCCTCGTCCCCGTGGCTCTCCTCACGGCTAACGGCTCACGGCTCACGGCTAACGCACAGGAGTATCCCCGGACTCCTCCGGCGCCCATGCCGCTCACGCCGGCGGCCTTCCCGCCCTTCCAGGAAGACACCCTGCCGAACGGGCTCCGCATCCTGGTGGTAGAGAATCGCAAGCAGCCGCTGGTCTCGCTCTCGCTGTCTTTTCAGGCCGGCCAGGTCCACGATGTGTCGGGCAAGGAAGGACTCGCCTCCATGATGGCGGGCCTCCTCACCAAGGGCGCCGGGAAGCGGACCGCAGAGGAAATCGCTGAAGCCATCGAAGGCGCGGGCGGTTCGCTCAGCGCGGGCGCAGGCCCCGACTTCCTGGCGGTCAGCGCCACCGTGCTTTCGCCCAGCCTGCCCCTGGCGTTCGAATTGCTGGGCGACGTGGTCATTCGTCCCACCTTCCCCGAGAAGGAGGTTGAGCTGCTGCGCACCCAGACGCTGTCGGGGCTCCAGGTGGAGCTGTCGATGCCGGGTGCGCTGGCGGACCGGGCGGTGCGTCGCGCGCTCTACGGCCAGCATCCATACGGCTCGAGCCCGACCCCCGAATCGGTGCGGGCGATCACCCGGGACGACATCCTCGCCTTTCACAAGTCCCGGCTGCTTCCGCGCAATGCCCTGCTGGTGCTGGCCGGTGATGTCAGTCTCGCCCAGGCCCGTGGGCTGGCCACCACGGCATTCCGTAACTGGACCGGAACGCCGGCGGCACCGCGCCAGCTGGCGGCGCCGGCCTCCCGAACGGCCAGCGAGCTGGTGCTGGTCCATCGTCCGGGATCGGTCCAGTCGAATATCCTGATCGGCAACCTGACCTTCGGCCCCACGGATCCCCGCTGGTACGCCGCCACCGTGGCGAACAAGGCACTGGGCGGTGGAGCGGACAGCCGCCTGTTCCTGATTCTCCGGGAGCAGAAAAGCTGGACCTACGGTGCCTACAGCGATCTGGCCCGCCGGCGCGGGACAGGCACCTTCATCGCCAGCGCCGAGGTTCGGACCGAAGTGACCGACTCGGCCCTGACCGAGATGCTGGCGCAGCTGCGCCGGATCGGGCGGGAGCCGATACCCGCCGCGGAGCTGGAGGCGGCCAAGGGTGCGCTGGTCGGGAGCTATCCCCTGTCAATCGAGACCGCGGAACAGGTGGCCGATGCCGTGGCGCGGGCGCGGCTCTACGGCCTGCCCCGGGACCACGTGCAGACTTATCGCGTGAAGCTCGGCGCGGTGACGGCCCCTGAAGCGCAGACCGCGGCGCAGGCCGCGATCCGGCCGGAGCAGGCGGTCATCGTCGTGGTTGGAGACGGGCAGAAGATCTACGACCGGATCCGGCAGATCGCCCCGACCCGCATCGTGGACCCCGAGGGCAAGACGCTGACGCCCGAAGACCTGTCACCCAAGGTCGCCGCGCTCGACCTGGATCTGGCCGCGCTGCAACCTCGGCGGGACAGCTTCGCGATTCAGGCACAGGGCGCCCAGTTGGGCTGGCTCCGCGGCGTGATGGAGCGGACCGACAGCGGGTTCCGTTACGTCGAAGACACCCGTATCGCTACCTTCGTCAACCAGACCACCACGCTCGAGCTGGATCCGAAGGCCGGGATGCGCAGCGTGCATCAGACCGGCACGGTGCAGGGCGTCCAGGCCCGGATCGACGTGAAGTTCAGCGGCGGCCGCGCCCGGGGCACGGCCACCGTGCCCGACTCGGCCGGCCCGAAGACGGTGACGATCGATACCGTCATTACCCCGGAGACGCTGGACGACAATGCCATTCAGGCGCTGTTGCCGGCCTTCCGCTGGAAGCCCGACGCCAAGTGGAGCTTCGCCGTCCTCAGCTCGGGCCAGGGCGAAATCTCCACCTACACCATGGCCGTAACCGGCACGGCCACGGTGGTGATCCGGGAGCAGTCCACCGAGTGCTACAAGGTGGAGCTGACCGGGGGACCCGCTCCGGTCACGTTCTATGTTTCGACGGCCCAGCCCCACCGGTTGATGAAGATTGAAATCGTGGGGACACCGCTGGAGATGGTAAGAGTGAATTGAGCTGTCGCGTTCAGCGATCAGCTGTCAGCTTTGACGGATGAGATCGAGCCGTTCGCGCATTCCAGTGCAGAAACCGCCGAGCTGATGGCTGATAGCTGACAGCTACCCTGTGACTACCCAAAAGGAGTACGTACGCATGAAGAGATGGTCCCCCCCGGTGCTCGTTTTGCTCGCAGGCTGTGCCGGAGCCGGAGCGCAATCCCCGCCGGCCCAGACCCCTGCCCCGGCTACTCCGGCCGAAGCGCAGGCCAGCACCGACACGTTCAGCTTCGACCGCGCCCAGTACGTCTCGACCTACCGGCGCCGGGAAAATCCGCCCGTGCTGATCCGGAACGTCACCGTCTTTACCGGTGCGGGGCCGGAGCAGCGGGGCGTCTCGGTGCTGTTCCAGGACGGCAAGATCGCCGGCGTCGGCGCCAACCTTCAGGCTCCAGCGGGCGCGCAGGTGATCGACGGCAACGGGAAGTGGGTCACGCCCGGGATCATCGACACCCACAGCCATCTGGGCGTGTATGCGGCGCCTGGCACCCAGGCGGAATCCGACGGCAACGAGGCCACCAATCCCAACACGGCCGAGGTCTGGGCCGAGCACTCGATCTGGCCCCACGATCCGCAGATCCCGTTGGCGATCGCGGGTGGGGTCACTGTTATGCAGGTGCTGCCCGGTTCGGCCAACCTGATCGGGGGTCGCTCGGCGACCATCCGGCTGGTACCGGCCCGGACCGTCCAGGAAATGAAGTTCCCGGGTGCCCCCTACGGTGTGAAGTTCGCCTGCGGCGAGAACCCCAAGCGGGTCTACCAGAACCGCGGTCCCTCCACCCGGATGGGCAACATGGCGGGCTACCGCGCCGCCTTCATTGCCGCCGAGCAGTATCGGGCCCGCTGGGACAAGTGGCTCAAGGACCGGAAGGGCGATCCTCCGGCCCGCGATCTCAAGAACGAGACCCTGGCCGACGTGCTCCGCGGCAACATCTACGTCCAGAACCACTGCTACCGCGGGGACGAAATGGCCCAGATGCTGGACCTGGCCAAGGAGTTCGGGTTCACCATCCGATCGTTCCACCACGGCATCGAGGCGTACAAGGTGGCCGACCTGCTGGCAAAGGCGGGCACCGCCGCCTCGATCTGGGCCGACTGGGGCGGCTTCAAGATGGAAGCGTTCGACAACATCAATGAGAACCTGGCGCTGGTCACCCAGGCCGGCGCGCGCGCGGTGCTCCACACCGACAGTCCGGACGGCATTCAGCGCATGAACCAGGACATGGCCAAGGCCTATTATGCCGGGGTCCGGGCCGGCATTCAGATCACGCGGGAAGATGCCATCAAGTGGATCACCGCCAATCCGGCCTGGGTGCTCGGCATCGATCAGTGGACCGGCACCCTGGAGAACGGCAAGATGGCCGACGTGGTCCTCTGGTCGGGCGATCCCTTCTCGGTCTACAGCAAGGCGGAAAAAGTGTGGAACGAAGGCTGGCTGATCTTCGACCGGAGCGATCCCAAGCGGCAATACCATACCGACTTCAACCTGGGGCAGACGGTGCCGGGGGTGGGGCGATGAGACGGGCTGACCGGCGGGCAGGCGGGCGCGCAGGCAGGCGGGCGGTGGGGCTGCTGCTGTTAGGCGTCCTGACTCCTCACGCCTCACTCCTGACGCAAACAATAGCGATCACCGGCGGGACGGTGTATCCGGTATCGGGGCCGCGGATCGAGCGTGGCACGGTACTGATCCAGAACGGGCGGATCACGGCGGTGGGCGCCAACGTCACCGTTCCGGCCGATGCCCAGCGGGTGGATGCAACCGGCAAGTGGGTCACCCCGGGTTTGATCTTCGCCGGATCCGACGCGGGGACCGGCGTCGGCGGAATCTTCGGCATGGGGGAAGCCCGGCACGAAGGCGACGTCAATCCGTCGTTCTCGCCGACCGAAGGCCTCGATCCGCTGGCGCTGACCATTGGGCAGACCCGCACCGGCGGCGTGACCACGGCGATCGTGCCTCCGGGAGGAACCCTGATCCCCGGCCAGGCCGTCACCATCGATCTGGCCGGCGAACGGACCGACAGCCTGCTGGTGCAGCGCGGCACGGCGCTGGTGATCAACCTGGGCGATGGCTCCAAGCGGGCCGGCGGCGGCAGTCGCGCCGGCGTGATGGCCCGGCTGCGAAAGCTGTTCAACGACGCGCTGGAATACGACCGGCGCCGGGCCGACTTCCGGCGGGCCCAGATGCAGGAGCTCTCCGCTCCGGCGAGCGAGTTGGAGGCGCTGCTGCCCGCGCTCCGCGGCCGCCAGCCGGTGGTGATCCAGGCCAACCGGCAGATGGACATCGAGAACGCCCTTCGCCTCACGCGCGAGTTCCGTCTGCGTA
The DNA here is from genome assembly GCA_035709185.1 of Gemmatimonadales bacterium. Taxonomy (GTDB): domain Bacteria; phylum Gemmatimonadota; class Gemmatimonadetes; order Gemmatimonadales; family GWC2-71-9; genus SZUA-320. The sequence goes on along the minus strand of DASTEX010000057.1, from coordinate 577 downwards.
CCGTGCTGGCAGGAGGAATCGAGAGCTGGCTGGTGGCGCGCGAGCTGGCGGCGGCGCGGGTGCCGGTGGCGGTGCGTCCGCTCCAGGACATTCCCAGCTTCGACGGGCTCCAGGCCCGGCTCGACCTGGCGACTCTGCTCCGGGAGGCCGGTGTCGACGTCATCATCGCCCAGGCCGACGCCGGCGGCGATCGCGATCTGCGCTATGTCGCCGGTAATGCGGTCCGGAACGGGATGACGTGGGACGACGCGCTCCGGTCCGTCACCCAGGCTCCCGCCGCCGCCTTCGGCTTGACCGATCGGGGCACGCTCGAGGCCGGCAAGGTGGCGAACGTGGTGGTATGGTCCAATGATCCGCTGGACTTCGCGGGCCACGCGGAGAAGGTGTTCATCCGGGGGCGGGAAGTCTCGCTCCGGACCCGGGAGACGGAGCTGCTGGAGCGGTATCGGCGGTTACCTGTGAACTACTAGGCGAAAACAGGTCGAAGACGGTCGAAGGTGGTCGAAGACGGTCGAAGGCGGTAACCTTCTTCGACTATCTTCGACTATCTTCGACTGCTTCGACAGTTTTCGACTGG
>DASTEX010000056.1:0-2352 GCA_035709185.1 Gemmatimonadales bacterium | reverse complement strand
AGCTCCGCCGTGGTCCGGTCTCGCAGGTCGAGCGTGGTCCGCTTGACCCGCGCCTCCGACGCGGTGTCCCGCAGGGCCGCCACGCCGGCCCACTTGACGATGGCGTTGACGCTCAGGGTGGCGGCATACGGCCGGAGCCGCTGAATCAGATCCCGGGATGACACGGCATATCCCAGACGCATCCCCGCCAGGCCGAAAATCTTCGAGAAGGTACGAGTGATAATGACCGGTCTCCCCTCGAGCACGTAGGGCATTGCCGTCGCGTAGGCGGGATCGACCACGAAGTGATGGTAGGCCTCGTCGATCACCACCGGCACGTCTTCCGGAATTTCCTCGAGGAGGCGGGCAACCTCCTGCTTCGGCACGATCCCACCGGTAGGATTGTTCGGGTTGCAGAGGTAGAGGAAGCCCACGTCCCGGTGCCGGGCCTTGACTGCCCGGATGAGACCGGGAATGTCCTGCCGGTAGCCCTCGAGCAACGGCACCTTGATCTGGTCGGCTTTGAGACCCGTGGCGTGCTGATACAGCATGTCGTACGACGGATCGGACCCGACCACCTTCCGGTCGTCCAGCAGCAGAGCACTGCAGGCCACGTCGAGAATCTCGCTGGAACCGGCGCCCAGCATGATCTGCTCCGGCTTGACCCCATGGTGCCGGGCGATCTCCTCGGTAATATCTCCGTCCGGATAGCCGTACCGGTTGGCGTACTTGAAGGCCCGCGTCATCGCCTCCAGTACCGATTCGGAGGGCCCGTAGGGATTCTCGTTGTTGGCGAGCTTGGCCAGCGCGTCGTACTCGTCCCCGGCCTGCTGGAGTGCCATCGGTCGCGGGGCCCGGCCGAGTTTCCACTCCCGGTCGGGAGGGAGGGTCAAGCCTGCGACAGCAGCGGCAACCCCACCGACGAAGCCGCGACGGGACACTATGGGCGTCATGGACGGGTTCCCTCCGTTTTGAGATAACGCTTCAAGGCGCGAGGACCGACCTCCGCGCCATAGACGATGCCCCTCGAATCCACTGCCACTCCTTCGGCCGCGCTGGTGCCGGTGGCGTTAGGGTCCGGGTCGGGAATGAACCCGGTCACCCTCCCGTCCCGCGCACTCCCGATCCGAATCCCGCGCTTCCAGGCCCCGTGGGCGGGCGCCACGCCGCCCGATTCGGAGTCCGCGACATACATCGTGTCGTCCGGTCCGATGGCGATGCCGCTGGGGCGGCTGAACTGAGTCCACTGGGCGAGCCAGGTGCCGTCCTGGTCGAAGATCTGGATCCGATTGTTGCTGCGGTCTCCCACGAACAGGCGGCCCCTCGAGTCCATCGCCAGCGCGTGCGGCTGGTCCAGCTCCCCCGGGCCGGTCCCCTTCTTTCCCCATGCTTTGAGGAATCGTCCGTCGGAGCCGAACTGGAGGATCCGGGCATTGGCGCCCGCGGCGGACGAATGCCCTTCGGCCACGAAGATGTCTCCGTTAGGCGCCACCAGCACGTCGTTCGGCTGGTAGAAGAACTCCGGCTCGCGAGCGCCGCCGGCTTTCCCCAGCGTCAGGAGCAGGGTCCCGTCCGGAGCGAACTTGAAAACCTGGTGGCCTTTCCCCTGTTCCGCAGCGGCCTGCCGCTGAGCCTGGCTGCCGGTGCAGAGACAGTCGGTGACCCAGACGTTGCCCCCGTGGTCGACGGTAATCCCGTGGGGTGAGGCCATCAGCCCCGCGCCGAAGCTCCGGACCAGGGTGCCGGTCGAGTCGAACTGGAGGATCGGGTCGAGGTCCGAGCCCACGCAGCTGTTGGCGCCGCAGCGCTCGGCGACCCATACGCTGATTCCGTCGCGGTCGATCTCGACTGCGCTGGTGGATCCCCAGCTGCGGCCGGCGGGCATCCGGGCCCAGCCCTCAATGGTTCGATAGGGATTGGGCAGGTCGTTGGTGGGACGTTCGGCAGCGGGGGTCTGCACCATGGCCGAGCCAGGCGTACAACCCGCCAGCGCGGCCACCAGCAGTGGAACCCGGTTCACGGGGCTGACTCCGGCGTGACCCCCTGAGCCATCGGGTCCCGGTCCCGCAACACCAGGAACAACATGAGGCGCCTGCCATGGGCGAGGGATCCGCATCAGAGATCGCGTTTCCTTCGGTCAGCCGCAAGCCCCCGAATGCAGATTGCAGCCGCGACCCCACGATCGGTTCGCCCTGCCGCGGCTGCGGTGCGGACGCCTCCACGGGCGCTTCGTTTCGGGGTAATTCGCTCGCGGGGGAGATTCACTCATGCTCCCGAAACCAGCGCCCGCGTCGGCTCCGCAGCCGGCCCCCGGTCGCGGGCGAACCGACCAAGTCGCTACCCGGCCGCGGGCAAACCGATCGCAAGAGCCCT
>DASTEX010000055.1:0-3175 GCA_035709185.1 Gemmatimonadales bacterium | reverse complement strand
ACGGCTGCGGAGGGCGGCGGCATCTGGCGCTTGCGGACCAGCCCGGCCGCCTCGAGGTCCTGCAGGCGCCTGGCGAGCAGGTTGGTCCCGATGCCGGGCAGACCGTCGAGCAGGTCCTTGTACCGGCGGGGGCCCAGCATGAGCTCCCGGATCAGAAGCAGGGTCCAGCGTTCCCCGACGAGGTCCAGGGCGCGGGCGAGGCTCTCGAACTGTCCGTACGTTCGTTTCCCCATGACCGCGCCCAGTTTAGACCCGCCCGTAAGGCATTCGGGCGGGTGCCGCTCAGCCGCCGGCCACCGGGGAGCTCTCCTTCATAGCCTTCGACAGGAAGGGGATCATCGCGTCCCTGACCGCTTCGGGGTTGTCGACGAACGGCCAGTGCCCGCTCTTTTCGAGCACCACCACCCGGGCGTTCGGGAAAGTGACCTTCTGGCCCTCGGCGAACTGGTAGCCGAGGTAGGGATCCTTTTTGCCCCAGATCACCAGCACCGGGCGCTCGATCCCGGCGAGAACCGCTCGCAACCGCTGCGAAGGTGTGTCGACGTCCCGGGTGGCCCGGTAGAGCTTCAGTACTGCCCTCTTGGTGCCGCGGTCGAAGTCGCCGTACATTCGGTCGAGGAACGGCCGGGGGAGGCCGCCCGAGTTCCCGTGGCGGAGCAGCAGGCGGAAGGCGGGAGCGGTGGCCATCGCGTTGAACAGCTCCCCGACCACCGGCGTCTGCCAGATCTTCGCCAGGTAGTGCCAGCGGTACCCGAGCAGCACGCCGGTGTCGATCAGCGTGGCGCTGGCATACGCCTCGGGGTTGGCCGCCGCCCAGGCCAGCGCCCACGGCCCACCGAAGTCGTGCGCCACCAGGTGCGCCCGATCGACGCCCAGGTGGATCAGGATCTTGCCCAGGTGGGCGGCATAACCCTCGACCGTGTAGTTGAAGCCGGCCGGTTTGCCGGCCCTTCCGAACCCCGGCATGTCCACCGCGACCGCCCGGCCGAGCTTGCCGGCTTCCGCGACCAGGCCGGCGTAGTCCTCCGAAGAGCCGGGATTGCCATGGACGAACACCACCGCCTCCCGCGATCCGTCGGGACCCGACTCGATGACCGGCGACACGATGCCGGCCACCTCTATCGTCCGCCGCCGGAGGCCGGGCTCGTCCGGCGGGCTCATCACCCTGCTCGCATGGACCCGGTTGCGTGCGGTCAACTCCTTGTCGGACCGGGAGCGCAGGTTGACGATCGCCGCTCTTCCCATTGTTACCGGCGACACAAGCTTTTTGACCGGGATGACCCGGCCCCCGAAGTCGTGGATGACATTCGCCAGTTTCGGGTCTTTCGCCGCCGCCGAGAACAGCAGCTTCTCGGCCGGGTTGTAGCGGCGGTTGAGGCTGTACTCGTTGACCATCAGGTAGTGCGCCAGGAGTTCTTTGCGAACCGTCCGCCGGTAGGCCGCCACCGCATCCTTCAGCTCGTCTCGGCTGCCCAGGCGCCCGGCGGTGCACTCCACCAGCCACTCGGCCTCCTGGAACGCCCACCCGCACCCGACCCCGAACAGCGGGTCGGAGGAGACCATGGCGTCGCCGGTGAAAACGAGGCCCTCGGGCGGCGAGTTTCGCCAGAAGTTCGGCAGGTCCACCGCTCCGATGACCTTGGAGATCTGTTTTGCGTTGCTGAGGTCCGGGCCGTCGGGGAGGCGTTCGAAGGTGCGCCGGATGTTCCCGGCGAGATCCTTTTTGAACCAGTCCAGCTTCTCCTTGCGGCCGAACATGCAGGCCAGGACGCTGATGCCGTCCTCGTTCGGGAAGACGTAGGCGACGTCGGGGTCGAGGAACCAGGTCCGGGCGGCGTTTCCGGGGTTGGGGATCCCCTCGTAGTAAGCGAAGTAGCCGGAGCGCTTGTTGGGAAGCTTCCTGGCGCCCACTCCGGCCAGCTCGGCGAGCTTGGAGTGCCGCCCGTCGGCGGCAACGACCAACGCAGCGGAGATAGAGGAGACCCTGCCGCCGGAGTCCCGGACCTCAACGCCGATCACCCGGGAGCCGTCCCGGACGAGCCCGGTGGCAGTCCGTCCGGGCAGATAGGTCACACCGGGGGTTTCGGCCGCCGTGGCCCGCAGGATCGGGTCCAGGGCTTCCCGCCTGATGCTGTAGCCATAGGCCGCCTCGCCTTCGGGCCGGCGAATCCATCCCCAGCGGTTCCACATCTCCAGCGAGTTGCGCACGGCACCCGCTTCCTCCAGCTTCTCTGCGATGCCCAGGCGCTGGATGGTCGGGGTGGCCGAGGGTTGGATGAAGTGGGTGCAGAGGGCCTTGTAGGCGTCCGGATTGGCGCGGGCCTCGATCAGGGCAACCTTCAGGCCCTTCCGGGCGAACAGGGTTGCCGCCGTAGAACCCGCAATGCTTCCGCCGACCACCGCCACATCGAAGCTCGAATTGGATTCCACGAAGCGCCTCCTAGATCCGGACTGATCTAGTGAGGTTAGTCCTTCGCTATATCTTTTTCAAGTCTCAACTATAGATCCATCTAGTTACATCAGATTCGGCGTGTGCAACTCCGAGAGGTGGTGGGCGGTTTCTTTGTCGAAGCCGGCGGCCCGAAGCCGGCGGATCCGGTTGACCTCCATAAGCCTGGTCAGCTCTTTGACCGCCCCCGCCCCCTCACGTAGCGAAGCCGCCTTGACCGAACCGGAGGCGAGAATCGTCAGCGACTCCAGCAGCACCGGGCTCAGGCCGGTCAGCGTGGCGAGCTTGGCCGCCCGGTTCTCAACCGCCCTGATCAGCTGCGGGGTGGAGTCCGGGTCGAGCCTCTGGCTGCGCCGGACGTGCGAGATGCCGAAGTGGACGTGGCGCTGTTCGTCCCGGTGCGCCAGCCGGGCGCAGGCCGCGGTCGCCGCATCGGGGGCCCGGCGGGAGATAAACCCGAGCAGGTCGATAAAGGTCCCCTCCCCGAGCACGTTCAGCAGCAGCGAAGCCGAGCTGAAGTCGTCCTCCTCCAACAGCGAGTGCAGCGACATCTGGGTGGACGCCAGGGCGTAACCCCTCTGGCCTCCGATCAGCGCCCGCTTGGTGAACACCTCGACGTGGCGAGCCTCGTCGTGGATGTGGCTGGCCAGCCACATCAGGATGTCGACGAACGCGGCGTTCACCTGAGGCAGGAACTTGGCCGGCACGTAGAGGGCGACGTACTCG
>DASTEX010000054.1:0-3144 GCA_035709185.1 Gemmatimonadales bacterium | reverse complement strand
AGGTTGGGCCGCGGCGGTGCTCTCCATGGTCGCGAGGACCCGGCATCGCTCGCGCTGGAACTCGAGCTGGTTCCGGGTTTCCACGTCGGTGCCCACCGCCTCGAGTCCCAGGTCCACCCACTGGCATCCCAGCGCGCGATTCCGGGTATCGAACGCGGCCCGCGCTCCCCACAAGGCAGCAACCCCGCGCAATGAACTGAGGGGATAGTCGGCGAGCAGCCGCTGGACGTGCTGCATGGTCCCGGCCTGGTTGCGGGCGGCAAAATCCAGCTGGGCTAATTGGAGCAAAGCGTCGTCGGCCCACTCGGAGCTGGCAAATTCGACCGACAGGCGCTCGAGCTGGAGCCGGCGCTCGTCGGTCGTCGCGGCCACCAGGGCTACGGTGTAGACGACTTCGGGATATTTCGGATCGGTCGGCGCGGTCGCGGCCAGGATTCGCCCGGCCAGCGCCCGGGCCGAATCGCCCTGGCCCTCCTGGGCCAGTCGCACGGCGGCTACCAGCTGGGGGTCGGTCTGCGCCGCCAGGGTCCCGGCGGTGGCCGCGAGCAGCAGGATCAAGAGCCCGAATCTCATGCCGCCTCCGCCGCCGGCGCCGACAGTCCCAGGATGAGGTCCGTCAGAATGCCGACGTCGGTGGAGATGGTAGTGTTCGTGAGGGCCTGGTCGGCATCCCGCGCTGCCCGAAGTGCCTGGCGAACCCGATCCCGGTCCCATCGCGGGGCCGCGGCCGACCAGAGGTTGGCCGCCTCGCCCCAGTTTACTCCCCAGACCCGGACCCGTTTCAGCACGTCCCAGGCGGCGGACTGGAGCGCCCGGCCCCGAGCACCCTTGTCGTACTGGGCCCGGACCGCCGCCAGTCCGGTCAGATGGGTTCCCAGCTGCATGAGAAGGCGAACACCCGATACGCCGGCCTGGTCGAGCACATACGGCAGCATGGCGACGGCCTTCCCCGGATTTCCGGTCAACACTTCGCGGCACCAGTCGTCGGGGGTTTCACCGTGACGCACGCCGAGGAGGGACTCGACCTGCTCCAGGGATACCGGAGCATTGCCGGCCAGCCCGGCCAGTTTCTCGAGCTCCGCCGCCAGCAATCCCAGGTCATCGCCCAGGACCGTGACCAGGTGGGCCGATGCCTCGGGGGCCAGGGTCACGCCGCGTCTGGCAGCCCGCTTCTCGAGCCACTTCTCCGCGTGGTCCCGACGGAGCTTATCGAAGTGGATGGCCGTACTGCGGGCTTCGAGCTCGGCATCCGGTTTCTCCTCACCCGAGCCCTGGACCAGGATCAGGATGGTTTCGGGAGCGGGCTTCTCCAGGTAGGCCAGGACCGCCGAGCGGGCCCGGGTCTTCCGGCTCCAGGCCTCGATGTCGCGGATCACGACCAGCCTTCGCTCGGCCATCATCGGGACGGTGTTGCAGAGCGGCTCGATGTCCTCGGGGGCCAGCTGGTTGGCGGAGCGCTGATCGAAATTGAAGTCCCGCAACGAGGGATCGAGAAACCGGTCAACCAGCTCCGCAATGGCCTCGTCTTTGAGCAGGTCCACCGGGCCGTAGAAATAGTAGCAGGCGGTGGGGGGAGCCTGCTTCAACAGTTTTCCGGATTCGGTGTAGGATTTGGCCATTTGCTTGAAGTTACATCGGGGAAGGCGGATCAGGATTGCAGAGTGCAGATTGCAGATTGCAGAGTGTAGAGCGGCACTTCTGTGCCCTGCAATCTGCATTCGGTTTCTCCTCATCGCATAAAGCACTGGAGATACATGAGTGCGATCAGCGTCTTTCCATCAATAATCCTTCCATCCCTGATCATCGCTCCGATTTCCGACCAGCGGACCTCGTGAGTTTCGAGGAACTCATCCACTTCGGGTGCGGGCGGAACCCGGGTGAGTCCGGTGGCGAGATAGAGATGAATCCGTTCGTCGGTGAAGCCGGGAGTGGTGAAGATGGTGCTGAGATGCCGGAGCCGGTCGGCTTTGACCCCGGCCTCTTCCCGCAGCTCCCGTCGGGCACAGCGCTCGGGCGCTTCGCCGGGATCGAGGGTGCCGGCGGGAATCTCCCACAGGTAATCCTCCGCGGCGTAGCGGTATTGGCGGATGAGGATGATCCGGGGATCCCGGGAATCGGGTCGGTCGAGCATCGGAATCACGGCCGAGGCCCCGGGATGCCGCACCATTTCGAGGGTTCCGGTGGATCCATCGGGGAACCGGACGGTATCCAGGTCCACACTGATCCGGCGGCCGGTGTACTGACGATCGGTACTTAAGCGCATATTAGTCGTTAGTCGTTGGTCGTTAGTCGCTAGCCGTGCCAGGCGTGACTCCGAGGCAGGAATCGTTGAATCCAGTGTCCGACCACCGAAATATGGATGAGGTCCTGGTGATCGGCGGCGGGCCGGCTGGGTCCGCGGCAGCATGTCTCCTGGCGCGGCTGGGTCACCGGGTCACACTGCTGACCCGGCCGCATCGGCATACCCTGGCGGAGTCGCTTCCTCCCAGCGCCGCTCGAATCCTGGATGAACTCGCTCTGCTGGAGACGGTGGAGCGGGGCGGGTTCTATTCCTCGCGCGGTAATACGGTCTGGTGGGGCACCGACCCGATGCGGGTGGAATCGTTCGCCGCCGGGACGCATGGATGGCAGGTCGAACGCCCGCGGCTCGACCGGCTGCTGCTGGACCAGGCCGCGGCCGCCGGGGTAGCGGTCGAGCAGTCGGCGGTGCGCGAGGTGGCACTCGATGGCGACCGGGTCACGGTGACGCACGAAACCGGGTCCGGGCTCGAGGTTCGCCCGGCGCGGTGGGTGCTCGACTGCTCGGGACGGGGCGGTGTGCTGGCGCGACGGGGGTTCCGCCGGCCGGCGGAAGGACAGGCGACGCTGGCGTTGTACGCACTGTGGCAGAGCAACGACTGGGATTTTCCCGACGAGACCCACACGGTGGTGGAGAGTTTCCACGACGGCTGGGCCTGGTCGGTTCCAGTCTCGCGCCAGGAGCGATACGTCACCGCCATGATCGATGCGGGCTCCCGGCCCGCCCGCGATCGCGGCTCCCTGGCCGAGCCGTACCTCGCAGCGCTGAGAAAGACCCGACACCTTTCCGAACGACTGGAGCAGGCCACGATGGTGCGGCCGCCCCAGGGATTGTCGGCCGCTCCA
>DASTEX010000053.1:0-11539 GCA_035709185.1 Gemmatimonadales bacterium | reverse complement strand
TGGTCGAGCGGGCCTGCCGGGTGCTGGAGCAGAGCCGGGGGGAGCGGGTGACCCTGGCCGGGCTGGGCCGGACCCTCCACGTGAGCGGTCCTCATCTCCAGCGGGTCTTCACCCGCATAACCGGGATCTCCCCACGGGCCTATGGCGATTCGATCCGTAACCGCCGGCTCCGCGCGTCGCTCCGCTCCGGCACCACGGTGAGCCGGGCACTCTATGATGCCGGTTACGGCTCGCCCAGCCGGGTCTACGAAGGGCGCGCCGCGGCCATCGGGATGACGCCCGCCACGTACAAGGAAGGCGGCACCGGCGAGCACATCACCTGGGCCACCGCGGCCACGCCGCTCGGCCGGGTGCTGGTGGCGGCCACCGGCCGGGGGATCTGCTTCGTCACGTTAGGCGACAGCGATCGGGTGCTGGAACGCGCGCTGGACCAGGAATTCCCGGGGGCGAAGCGGGTGCACGATGAGAGTGCGCTGAAGGAGCAGCTCCAGGCCGTGACCGAGCAGATCGCCGGCCGGATGCCGCACGAGGCGCTCCCGCTCGATATCCGCGCCACCGCGTTCCAGCGCGCGGTCTGGGAAGAGCTGCGCCGGGTTCCTGCGGGAGAGACCGTCACCTACGCCGAGCTGGCCCGGAGAATCGGCCGTCCCAGTGCGGTACGGGCCGTGGCGAGCGCGGTGGCGAGCAACCACCTGGCGGTCCTGATTCCCTGCCACCGGGTAGTCCGGAGCGATGGCGCGATCGGCGGCTATCGCTGGGGGGTGGAACGGAAGCGCCGACTACTGGCTGCGGAAAGTCGAGGATAGGTGAGCAGTCGAAGATGGTCGAAGACAGTCGAAGATGGTCGAAAGTGGTCCGCCCAACCCAGCCGGGGCGGTGAGGCCAACGTCTTTGACTAACTTCGACCAACTTCGACTGTTTTCGACTGCCTTCGACCATCTTCGACCTCTTTCATGGTCAGCGCCAGCGCGATGGCGCCCAGCGTGATTCCCATGTCGGCGACGTTGAAGGTCCAGAAGCGCAGGTTCCCCACGCCCAGATCGATGAAGTCGGTGACGCCCCGTTCGAAGCGGATCCGGTCGATGAGGTTGCCGACCGCACCGGCGGCAATGAAGGCCAGGATGGCCGCCTGAAGCCGGTTGGCCGGATCGGTCCGGCGGAAGAGCCAGGCCATGGCGCCGAGCAGCACGAGGGCGATGATGGTAAAGGCCGGGCGGGACCACTCTCCCAGCGACACGCCCATCGCGGCGCCGCGATTGAACGCCAGCGTGAAGCGGACGTATTCGCCGGCCACCTCGTGCGGCACGCCCGGCGGCCACAGGTGAGCCAGGGCCAGGCTCTTGGTCACCATGTCCAGCGCCAGCCAGACGATGAAGATGGGCCAGAAGACCCGGGTCTTGGGGGACATCACTAAAAACTAGTCGAAGACGGTCGAAGACGGTCGAAGATGGTCCGCCCAACCCCGCCGGAGCAGTAAAGAAACTGTCTTCCCCACCTTCAACCGTCTTCGACTATCTTCGACCGTCTTCGACGGCTTTTCCCCATGCAAATCTCCCTCGTCCTTCTCAGCCTTGCCGCCGCCCCGCTCGCCGGCCAGAACCCGAGCGTGTCCGCTGTCCGCTACGACTTGCGCTTCGACCGGAGCACGGCCGCCCAGCACACCCTCGATGTCATCATGACGTTCGAGGCGGCGGGGGCGGGACCGGTCCTGCTGTCACTGCCGGCGTGGACCCCGGGGGCCTACGAAGTCTCCAACTTTGCCCGGCATGTTCGCGACTTCAGCGCCGCGCAGGGCCAGACTGCACTCCGGTGGGACAAAACCGACTACGACACCTGGCGGGTCCGCCCGACCGGTCCCGGTACCGTCACGGTGCGGTTTGCCTATTACGCCGACGACCTGGACAACGCCCGGGCCTGGTCCCGGGCCGACTTCCTGATGGTGAACGGGACCAACGTGTTCTTCTATCCGGATGGGGCCGGGGCGGAGTTCCAGGCGACGGTCCGGGTCCGGACCGAGCGCGACTGGAAGGTGGCAACCGGGATGCAGCCGGCCGGTGAACCGGGCACCTACCGGGCCGGCAACTATCACGACCTGGTGGACATGCCGATCTTCATCGGCAGCCTGGACGTCGACAGCACCAACGTCGAAGGCAAGTGGTATCGGCTGGCTTCGTGGCCCGCCGGCGTCTTCGAGGGCGAGGCCCGGCGTCAGTTCCACCAGCAGGTGGCGGCAACGGTGCCCGCCATGTCCCGGGTGTTCGGCGAGGTGCCCTGGGAGCACTACACCACGCTGCTGATCTTCGAGCCTACCTTCGGCGGCGGCAGCGCGCTCGAGCACCAGAACTCGCACGTGGGGATCTATCATCCCGAATTCATCGGGACCCCCATTCTCGCGTCCATCACCGCGCACGAGATCTTCCACGCCTGGAACGTCAAGCGGCTCCGCCCGGCCGATCTCTGGCCCTACCGGTACGACCAGCCGCAGCAGACCGTCTGGCTCTGGGTCAGCGAAGGCATCACGGACTACTACGCCGACCTCGCGCTGGTGCGCGGGAAGGTCCTCGATTCGGCCGGGTTCCTGGCCTTCACCCAGGAGAAGGTCGACCAGGTCTATGACGCCCCGCCGGTTGCGCTGGAGGACGCGTCGTTGTCCGCCTGGATCAGCCCGACCGACGGCACCTCGAGCATCTACTACCCCAAAGGCGCGCTGGCCGGATTCCTGCTCGACATCCTCATTCGGGACGCAAGCGACAACCGCCAGTCGCTCGACGACGTCATGCGCGGGCTGTATCAGCGGGCCTGGAAAGCCGGCCGCGGGTTCACCACCGAGGACTGGTGGGCCGCGGTTCGCCAGGCCGCGGGCGGGAGAAGCTTTGACGCCTTTGCCGAGCGCTACGTCGACGGCCGGGAGGAATTCCCCTGGAGCGAGGTGCTTCCCCTCGCCGGGCTTCGGCTGTCGCGGGATACCGTGCGCGAGCCGCGGGTGGGAGTCGGGAGCGAGCCCGACAGCGCCGGCAACGTCATCGTGCGTGAAGTGGTACCGGGCAGCAGCGCCGATTCGGCCGGCGTCAAGCCGGGTGACCGGCTCATCTCGGTGGGAGACATCGCGGTGACCGGCACCGACTTCGGGCCCGCCTTCCGGCGGCGTCACTCCGGCTCGCGCGAGGGTGCGCCGTTCTCCATAGTGGTGGAACGGGAAGGCCGCCGGCTCACCCTGGCCGCCAGGCTCCGGCTGGTTCCCCGGATCGTCCGGCAGCTCCAGTTCGATTCCCGGGCCAACGCCAAAGCGGCGCGGATCCGGGCGGGTCTGCTGCGGGGCTGAAAGAGTACCGAGTGCAGATTGCAGATTGCAGATATCAGAAGGGCTGCATCATGCCGGCCCGATCACTGGAGCCGGCCGATCAGCCCTTCTGCACTCTGTAATCTGCACTCTACAATCTGAAATTTACTCCTGATTCCGGGCGTGTTCCCGCGCCGCCAGCGCCAGCAGGTCCCGCTGGCTCCGGCCCTTCTTCACGTATTCCAGCGCCGTCACCAGCTGCCGGTCTTCCGGAATGGCCCGGCGGGCCCAGGCCGAGTCGCCGAAGGCGATCCGGGAGAGGCGCTCCTCCAGCCACCGGTCGGCCAGGGACGGGGCCGCGTCCCACAGCTTCCGGTCGATCTTCACCTCGGCCTTGAGCAGCCGCTGGTACAGCTCGTCCCGCCACGCCTGCTGCACCTGGAAGTCGGGCTTCACCGAGGATTTGAGTTCCCGGGCGTAGGCATACACCGTGTTGTAGATCACCTGCTGCTTGGACGAGATCGCCTTGGCCAGCTCCAGTTCTGCGCTGGTCAGGGTGTCGGGCTTGACGATGACGTCGGGCGTGACCCCGCCGCCGCCGTAGACCACCCGTCCGCTGGCCGACTTGAACTGCGGCCGGGCCCGGCGGGCGGAATCAGTCTCCGCCGTATCGGGCGCATACTCGACGAAACGTCCGTCGGCATAGGCCGTGTGCTCGCCCTGGATCGAGCGGCCGCTCGGCGTGTACCACTTGCCGGTGGTGAGCTTGATGGCCCAGCCGCCCTCGAGCGGGAAGAGCGTCTGGACGAGGCCCTTGCCGAACGAGCTGGTGCCGACCACCAGGGCCCGGTCCTGGTCCTGGAGCGCGCCGGCCACGATCTCCGAGGCCGAGGCGGAATACTGATCGATCATGACCACGACCAGCGCGGAATCGACCAGCGAGTTCCGGTTGGCCTTGAAGATTTCGGGCGTCTTGCCGCGATGCCGGACGCTGGCGATCTCGACCCCGGGCTTGAGGAACAGGTTGCCGATCTCGAGCGACTGTTCCAGGCTGCCGCCCGGGTTGCCGCGCAGATCGATCAGAAAGGCCCGGGCGCCCTTCTCCTTGAGCTCCCGCAGGCCCTGCTCCACCTGCTCCGACGCGTTCTCGTTGAAGCGCTGCAACGGCAGGTACCCCACCCCGTTCTCCAGCAACAGGGTGTACGGCACCGCCGGGACCCGGATGATGGCCCGGGTGAACGTCACCTTGAGCGGTTCGCTTACACCCTCGCGGGCGAAGATCACATTCACCTTGGTGCCGGCCGGTCCGGTAAGCCGGCCCGAGACTTCCTCCAGCCTGAGACCGGTCACGGCCGTGGTGTCGACCTGCATGATCCGGTCGCCCGCCTGCACCCCACCCATTTCACTGGGCGTCCCGGGGAAGACCCGGGTGACGGTGATCAGGCCGTCCTGCGACTCGATCTGCATCCCGACGCCGCCGTAGTTGTTCCCCAGCGTATTGCGCTGGAAACTGGCCAACTGCTCGGGCGAATACAGGTCGGCGTAGGGGTCGTTCAGGCTCTTCACCAATCCCCGAGCGGCCTTCTCGTAGATTTCCGTGGAGCTGAGCGAGTCGACCGCGTGCTGCTCCACCATTCGCATGACCCGGGCGAACAGCCGGGGGCCATCGGCCCCCTGGACCTGGCTCTGCAGCATGAACGCACCCAGAGCCAAGGGCAGCGCAGCGAGCGAGGATACAATTGCCAAACGCTTGAATCTCATGTAGTTGTCTCCACGTCCCCGATCGATACCGGTGCTATCTTCGGGGACGCTTCAGTAGTCGCGAAACCGCACCTGCGGCGGTTCACCAGAAGAAAATCTAGCGCCCGGAGGGCCCCCATGACATACGCACTTTCAGCCGGACCGGTTCCTCCCGGCCGGTGGACTGGCAGGGTCTTCCACCCGGTCGTGCTGATCTCGGTCGTCTGGATGACTGCAGGCACGATGCCGTTGCAGGGCCAGGAGCAAACCTGGCCGCCCAACTCCATGGATCGCCCCCGGCCGCCGGTGGTGCAGCCCGGAGCTCCCAACCCGCCGGCCTCGCCTCCGGCCGACGCCATCGTGCTGTTCGACGGGAAGTCGCTCGAACATTGGGAAACCCAGGGGCAGACGCCGCGGTGGAAGCTGGAGAACGGGTATTTGGAGGTAGTGGGCGGCACCGGCCCGATCACTTCCCGGCGGGCCTTCGGCGACATCCAGCTGCACCTCGAATGGGCGACGCCCCGACCGGCCCGCGGCTCGGGTCAGAACCGGGGGAACAGCGGGGTGTTCCTGATGGGACACTACGAAGTCCAGATCCTCGACTCGTGGCAGAACGAGACCTACGCCGACGGGCAGGCCGGCGCCCTCTACGGCCAGCATCCTCCGCTGGTGAATGCCAGCCGGGCCCCGGGCGAGTGGCAGACCTACGACATCATCTTCCGGCGGCCGCAATTCAACAGCGACGGTTCGCTCATGCGGCCGGGCCGGGCCACGGTGTTTCATAACGGCGTGCTGGTGCACGACGGCGCCGAGTTCAAGGGCCGCACGGTGCATAACGCCGAGGCGAAGTACTCGCCCCATGCCGACCTGGGCCCGATCCAGCTGCAGGACCACGGCGATCCGGTGCGGTTCCGGAACATCTGGGTGAGGGAACTACAGACTAAGTCCTAAGTCCTAAGTCCTTTCGCATGACCGCCAGCATGTCCCCCACCGTGGTGCACTTCACCCTTGGCCGGCCTGACGGTTTCCCCAGTCCCGCTTCGTGTTCCGCCAGACGCTGCCAGTCGGGCCACTCCACCACGTCCGGCTGCCGCTCCCGCACCAGCGGTGCGATGTCGTGGCCCTCGGGCGCCAGCGTCTGGCCGGCGCGGGCGTCCGCCAGCATGGATTCGGCTGTCTCGGCTGCGTCGGGCTTGTTGGTTCCGATGACGCCGGAGGGCCCCCGCTTGATCCAGCCCGAGACGTAGAGCCCGAGCAGCGGTGAGCCCTCGGAGGTGAGCCGATCCACCACCCGGCCGCTCTCGTTAGGCACCACGCCTCGACGCTCGTCGAACGGAAGCCCGGGAAGGGCGACTCCCCGGTAGCCCACTGAGCGGAACACCAGTTCCACCGGCAGGTCTTCGGTTTCCTCCCCGGCCACGGCCTTGAGCTCGCCGTCAACGCCCTCCACCAGCCGGTTCCGGACCAGCCGGATGCCACCCACTCTGCCGTTGTGTTCCAGCAGCGCCACCGGCGACACCAGGAACCGGATCGTCAGCAGCCGCGGCTTTCCGGTCCGGGCCCGCTCGGCGTAGCTCCGCAGGATGTCGATCTTCTTCCGGGTGGTCGCGTCGTCTTCCCGCGCCAGCACGGCCGCGCTCAGGGGGTCGAGCTCCACCTCATCGGCCCGGGCGCATACGTCGGCGCCCTCCAGCTCGCCCAGCTCCTTCACCTCGGGGTTGGTGAACGCCGCCTGCGCCGGCCCCCGGCGACCCAGCAGGTACACTTCCTTCACCCGACTGGTCCTGAGCGCCTCGAGGGCATGATCCGCGATGTCGGTGGTGGCCAGCTCTTCCGGCGTCCGGCAGAGGATTCTCGCCACGTCTACCGCCACGTTTCCCACACCCACTACTGCCACCCGTTCGGCCGAGAGGTCAAATACCCGGTCGCGATAATCCGGATGGCCGTTATACCAGGCGACGAATTCGGTGGCGGCATGACTTCCCGGCAGGTCCTCGCCCGGGATTCCCATGTGCCGGTCGGTCTGGGCCCCGGTGGTGAAGCAGACCTGGTGATAGAACCGGCGCAGGTCATCGAGCGACAGGTGGGTGCCGACGTCGACGTTGCCGAAGAACCGGAAGCCGGCCCTCCCCGCGGCCTTGTCGAAGCTGCGGGTCACGTTCCGGATCTTCTCGTGGTCGGGCGCCACGCCGTATCGCACCAGCCCGTAGGGCGTGGGAAGCCGCTCGAACAGATCGACCGCCACCGGGGTGGTGTCCTGACTCAGCAGCTTTTCAACCAGGAAGAAGCCCGACGGCCCCGCGCCTACGACGGCGATACGTAGCATGAATCGTCCGGGAATTGGATCGGTCTGGAAATAGTACAGAGGCCCTTCCGTGGGGGCGAATCCGGAAGCATCGTCTCCCCGGTAGGCCGGGGGAGCATGAAAGGAGTAGCCCATGCGAAAGGGGACTCTGCTCGGGGCCACTTTGGCCCTCACGGCCCTGTCGCAGGCTGAAGCGCAGCGACCTCGCGTCCGACCCGAAATGACCATGGCGGGGATCGAACGCCGGAAGCTCACGCAGGACCGGGAGGAGATCGAGCGGTACTTCTCCCGCTATGGAAATCAGCTTCCTCCCGGCCTGGAAAAGCGGGAGGATCTTCCGCCGGGGCTGGAGAAGCATCTGGTCCGGGGCGGCGAACTGCCGTCCGGACTGGAACAGGAGATCCAGCCGCTTCCCCGGGAGCTGGAAGTCAGGCTGACGGCACTGGAAGCGACCTGGCGCCGCGGGTTTCTCGCCGGCAAGGTGATCACCTGGGACCGCAAGACCCAGCGGGTGGTGGACATCATCATTCTTCACTGAACCGGGCACTGAACCGGGCACTGAAACCGGCCCTCTCCCGGGTCCGTAGCGACATGGTACCTTCCTCCGTTCGCATCACCAATCGGGGTATCTGTGCTACGGACCAGCCTTTTCATCCTCGCGGCCTCGGGGGCTGCCCCTCTTCACGCCCAGACCTGGTACCGGGAAACTCCGGTCTCTCCGATCGGTTTTGGGGCGGCGGTCACCTTCGCGGGTGACGAGCTCCTGGTAGCCCGGACCGGTATGGTGGCGGGCTTCCCCATGCCGCCGTCCTCTCCCGGGGCGATCCACATCTTCCATCAGAGCGGCGGCAGCTGGACCGAGTCCGGCTCGTTCGCCCCCGCCGATACCCGTATCGGCGACGGGTTCGGAACGGCTCTTTCGGCCGCCGGCACGTGGCTGGCCATCGGGGCACCGACGCACGAGGGGAAAGGCGCGGTCTACCTGTACGAGCGACGTAACGGGACCTGGACCCAGGTCTCGAAGCTGGTGCTGCCGGACGGTGCATCGGGCGATGAGTTTGGACAGGCAGTCGTCCTGAGCCCGGAACACCTGGTCGTCGGAGCGCCGGGCCGCGATTCGGCGCGCGGAGCCGCCTATGCCTGGCGGCGCGGTCGTTCCGGCGCGTGGGAGTTGGTAGGGGAACTGGGGCGGGGGACAGCGGCCGGTGACCGCATGGGTGCCGCCGTAGCTCAGCAGCAGGATTTCGCTCTGGTTGGCGCCCCGGGCAGCCCGCGCCCGGGCACCAATGAGCCGACCCAGCCGGGCACCGCCGTGGTCTACCGCGCAGAAGGGGGCCGGTGGAAGGAAGAAACCCGGCTGCCTCCGGGAGACAGTGCGGCGGCGTTCGGTGGTGCCCTGGCCATCATTGGGAGCGATGTCTACGTCGGAGCCCCTGCGACCCGCCGGCGGACCGGTGCCGTGTTCGGCTATCGCCGGGAGGGCACCCAGTGGGTTGCGGCCGGAACCATCGCGCCCGCTACCCTGGCTTCGCCGGCCGGCTTCGGCAGCGAAATCGGCGGCGACGCCGGCAACCTCTTTGTCGCCGCTCCCATGGCCGGAGGGATGGCAGGGCAGGTCTACGTCTTCGGCAAGAGTGGATCCGGCTGGACCGAGAAGCAGGTGCTGAGCCAGCGCGGCATGGGCCTGGGCACGCTGTTCGGCGCCGCGATGGCAGTAGCCGGCGACCAGGCCGTCATTGCCGGCCCCATGGCCGACTTCTTCGAGGGAGCCGGCTACGCCTATGCCCGCGACGCCGCCAGCGGCGAGTGGAAACCGTCGGGCGCGGTGGTGGACCGGCCGTCGGGCATGCCGGCCATCACCGGCCGGGAAGTGCGCTGCGAGCAGGGCAAGGCCGCGGTGTTCGCCTGCGAGCAGATGGACCTGCTCGGGTTCCTGCCCGTCAGTGCGTTAGGCGGCAAGCGCGGCATCATGCTCAACGACATCTGGGGCTGGACCGACTCGGCCAGCGGGCGGGAATTCGCGCTGGTGGGCCGGATGGACGGGACCGCCTTCGTCGAGATCACCCATCCGAGCAACCCGCGTTACCTGGGCGAGCTCCCGCTGCACCAGGGCGCCAACCCCAACCTGTGGCGGGATATCAAGGTCTACCGGAACCACGCGTTCATCGTCTCCGACGGGGCCGGCCCGCATGGCGTGCAGGTCTTCGATCTGACCCAGCTGCTGTCGGTTGAGGGAGCGCCCCGCGCCTTCAGCGAGACCGCGCACTACGACCGGATTGCCAGCGCGCACAATATCGCGATCAACGAATCCACCGGCTTCGCCTATACCATCGGCAACAGTGGCGGCGGCGAGACCTGTGGTGGTGCGTTGCACATGATCGACATCCGGGACCCGAAGAACCCCAAGTTCGCCGGCTGCTACGCCGATCCGGCCACCGGCAACGCCCGCACCGGCTACACCCACGACAATCAGTGCGTCACCTACCAGGGTCCCGACACCCGCTACCAGGGACGGGAGATCTGCTTCAACGCCTCGGAGACCGCGGTCGGGATTGCGGACGTGACCGACAAGGCCAATCCCAAGCCGATCGCGGTGGCGTCCTATCCCAACACGGCCTATGCCCACCAGGGCTGGCTCACCGAGGATCAAAAGTATTTCTACCTTGACGACGAGGGCGACGAGCTCAGCGGCACGGTGCCGAAGACCCGTACCCTGGTGTGGGACGTGAGCAAGCTGGATGAACCGGTGCTGGTGAAGGAATTCCTGGGCACCACCGCCGCCACGGACCACAATCTCTATGTCCGCGGCAACTACATGTTCCAGTCGAACTATGTGAGCGGCGTCCGGGTGATCGACATCTCCGATCCTGCCAACCCGAAGGAGACCGGGTTCTTCGACACCGTGCCCTTCGGCGAGAACGTGCCCGGGTTCGCCGGGTCGTGGAGCAACTTCCCCTTCTTCAAGAGCGGCACCATCATCGCCACCAGCATGCGGGAAGGGCTGTTCATCATGCGGCACCGTCCCACCCAGCTGGTTCCATGAACCGGATCGCTCTGGCGCTGCTGTTCGGCCTGCTGCCTGGCTGTCGCGCGGCAGCGCAGGCCAGCCCGTTCCCCGTGCCAGGTGCGCACGCCGCCGCAGTGAGCGGCGGCGCGCGGCTCTATGTCACCAACCAGGACGACGCCACCATTTCGGTGATCGATGCCGGCTCGCGGCAGCTGCTCGAGACCATCGATCTGCAGCAGCTGGGTTTCTCGGCGACCGCCAAGCCGCACCATGCGCAGGTTGAGCCCGACGGCGGCTTCTGGTACGTGACGCTGATCGGCGCCGGCAAGGTCCTCAAGTTCGACCGCGAGAACCGGATCGTGGGTTCGGCCGACCTGGAAGTTCCCGGGCTGCTGGCGCTACACCCCTCGCAGGACCTGCTGGTGGTAGCGCGGTCCATGAGCGCGGTGAACCCGCCCAAGCGCATGGCGCTGATCCGGCGGAGCGACATGAAGCTGCTGGACGAAGTGGAGGTGTTTTTCCCCCGGCCCCACGCCATCGCGGTGCACCCCGGCGGCAAGTACGCCTACGTGGCGAGTCTCGGGGTAAACCAGCTGGCCAGCGTGCGGCTGGAAGACGGCGAGCTTTCGCTGGTGGACGTGGAAGGCCCCCAGCACACCTTCACCCAGTTCAGCCTTTCGCCCGACGGGAAGTGGCTGGTGCTTACCGCCTCCCAGAGCCATCAGCTGATGGTGTTCGACCTGTCGGATCCGGCCCGGCCGAAGCTGGCTCGGACCGTTCCGCAGGAGCGGGGCCCGTTCGAGAGCGCCTTCACCAGGGACGGCCGCTGGCTGGTGGTCACCAATCTCGATGCCAATGCCGTCTCCATGGTGGATCCGGGTACCTGGGAAACCGTGCAGGTGATCAAGCATCCCCAGTTCGCCCAGCCGCACGGCGTGGTCATATCAGCCGATGGCGCATGGGCCTTCGTCAGCAACCGGCACCAGGCCGGCGGGGCCCACGATCACGCCGGCCAAAAGGCGACTGGCGCCGGTGTCGTCGCGGCCATCTGCCTGCCCACCCGGACGGTGGAAACGACTGTCTCCGTGGGCCATTACGCGGCGGGCCTGGGGATCGCCGCCCCCGCCCAGGCGCCGGCCACGCCGCAGGGATGCCATTGAGGGACGGTCGGACGGTCGGACGGTCTGACGGTCTGCTGGTTCCGAAC
>DASTEX010000052.1:0-5769 GCA_035709185.1 Gemmatimonadales bacterium | reverse complement strand
GCAGCCATTCGAGGCTGCGCTGCTCCAGCTCGGTGGCGGCCGGCGAGGTTGCCCACGACATGCAGTTCACGGCCACGCCGGCCGCGAGCATCTCCCCCAGCAGGGAGGGGGGGCTCGCGTTGGACGCGAAGAAGGCAAACCACCCCGGGTGCTGCCAGTGGGCCAGCCCGGGAACGATGATCCGATCGAAATCGGAGAGAATCCGCTCCATCGGCTCGCCCTGCTCCGGAGCTTCGGCCGCCAACTGGTTCAGGATATCGCCGGGTTGCACCGCGGGGACCGGCCGCCGGGCCTCGATGTTCTCGAGATAGTCGGCGATCCAGTCGACGACCGCGTGCCCGTGGCGGCGGAACTCTTCGTTATTCATTGGCAATTGACAATTGACGGGTGACGATGCCCCCGGCTGAACCGGGGAAGAACCCGCAGCTGGCGAAATCGACCATTGTCAATTGTCAATCGTCAATGGCCAGGAATCGAAGAATGTCAGGGGCGTGGAGTTCCGCATCCCTCCGGCCGAGCGCCAGGGTGGCTTCGACTCGCTCCAGCCGGGTGTAATCCCACCGATTGATGGGCACCGGCTCGGTAGGACAGAGGTAGAGCCGCGAGCCGCGCCACCCGATCGACCCCGGCGGGTAGGGCCGGGTGAGCAGGATCAGATTGCGCCGGATGCCCGGCACCGCATCGGCCACGTAGGCCGGCGCATTGTCCACCATCCCGCCATCGAGCAGGCGCTTCCCCCGGTGCCGGCCGATGCCGGTGAACGGCGGAGTCGCCGAGGACGCCAGCACCAGGTCCACCAGGTCGTCGGGAGTCTCACAGGAGCGCGCATCGACCACCACCGGGCGGAATCCCAATTTGCGCCCGCTGCCCGGATGCAGCTTGCCGCGGTTCAACTCCCGTTCGATGGAGTAGGCCGTCATCCCTACCACCGTCGCCATCGGCCCCGGCAGCCAGGGCGGCAGCGCGGCCGTGAGGATCAGCACCGGAAAGGGGAGCGCACGGATCCGCTCCAGCCCCCCGTCTGCCAGCGCGTGGCGGAGGGTATCGCGATAGATCGGCTCGTGGGGCGTCAGCCGCCGCCCGGGCAGCAATCCCCCCCACTGGAAGTTGCGGGTGACGTGACGCCGCCGCCCCAGCCAGTACTGGTGGGTCACGAGATGGCGGCCCGACAGCCAGGTCACCGCGGTACTGGCGCCGGCGCTGCACGCCGCAACCGCGCCCAGCCGGGGTGAGAGCTGATCCCACCACCGCTCCAGGATGCCGATCTGCCAGAATGCCCGGTTGCCGCCGCCGGCCAGAGTTAAGCCGAGGTCCATTGACGATTGACGATTGACGATTGACGATTAGTCATAGCCGTTCGCTTCGAACGTTAACCGGCGCCGGGGAAGTGAGGAATCGTCAATTGTCAGTCGGCAATCGTCAATGATCCCGACCCTGCATTCGCTCGACCTCGACGCCGTAGCGAAACAACTGAGTGCCACCGATGGGCGGCTCGGCCGGCTGATCCGCCGGGTGGGGCCGTTCCGCCCCGACTGGCGCACCAACCTGTCACCCTATGAAGGTCTGTTCCGCTCGATCGTTTTCCAGCAGCTCTCGGGCAAGGCAGCGTCCACCATCCTGAAACGGGTCCTCGCACTCTTCGGCGACGGCGCCATTCCTCCGCCCGAACAGCTGCTCGCCCTGCCGGAGGAGCGGCTGCGCGCGGCCGGCCTCTCGCGCAACAAGGCGGCCGCCATTCGGGATCTGGCCCGGCGGAGGCTCGAGGGAACCGTGCCCGACCGCGCCACCGCACGGCAAACGCCGGACGAGGAGCTGATCGAGCGTCTGATCGCCGTGCGCGGCGTCGGGCGATGGACCGCCGAAATGCTGCTGATGTTCGGCCTTGGCCGAACCGACGTCCTGCCGGTCGGCGACCTCGGCATCCGGAAGGGCTTTCAGCTGACCTATGAGATGAAACGCCTGCCTGCCGCAGTGACGATCACCCGCCAGGGCCGGCTGTGGGCGCCGTACCGGACGGTGGCGAGCTGGTATCTCTGGAGAGCCATCGACGTTCCGCCCGGTGGGTAAGGGTGCCGGGTACCGAGTGCCGCTGTACCGGGTGCGGTACTGGGTGCGGTGAACCGGGTACGGTACTTGGGTACGGTGACATCGGGTACGGCACTGAGCACCCGGCACCGAGTACGGCACTGGGCACCCCGGCACGGGGCACCGGGCACGAGCTGTCTCTACTAGGCCTTGCCTAACAACGCATGCGCGGCCGCAATCGCGTCGTGGCTCCCGGTCAGCGCCAGCGTGTCACCCGCCTGCAGGACCTCGTGCGCCTTGGGGAACACGATCCGCTGGTTGCCCCGGCTCACCGCCACCACGCTGGCTCCGGTCAGGCCCCGCAGATTGAGCTCGCCCAGCGAGCGTCCCGCCCCCTTGCTCCCCACTTCCACCCGGAAGGGCACGATGGTTCCCATGCCGGGCAGCATGTCCTGCACCACCTCGATCGAGTGCTGGTCCTTGTCGATCCCCTGCCGGGCCAGGACATCCACGATCAGCTCCGCGCCGGCCATTGCGTGACCCTGGAGGTCGCGAGCCGAACGCCAGAACGAAAACGTCAGGAGCAGCAGCAGGCCGCCGATCACGGCCGCGGCCGGCCACACGCTGAGCAGCGGCTGGGTTACCGCCAGCAACGGCAGGCCCAGCACGATCACGGTCGCGAACTGGATGGTGGCCACCAGCACGCCGCGCGGGGCATGGGCCTGGTCCACGCCGTGGACCGCCCGCGGCATGGCCGCTTCCGCGAACCGCATCGCGAACCGGCGGGCCGATGTCACCAGTCCCACGGCGAACGGCAGCACCAGGAAGAAGCCGATCAGGAACAACACCGTCAGGCCGAAGCGGTCCGGAACACCGGCGGCCAGCAGCCGCTCGCGCAGCGGGACCCGGAGCCGCGCGCCCAGCACGGCCAGACCGGCGATGACCACCGCGTCCAGCAGCATCCAGCGGAGCGGGCCGCGAATCGACTGCCAGGTCGTGCGCTGCCGGGACCGGCGCCGGAGCAGCTCCACCCAGGACTCGTACAGCGTGACGACCGTCTGCACCGGCTTGGGAAGCTTCCGGTCGATGATGGCCGACAGGGGATCGGCCAGCCGCATGAGGGTCGGGGTGAACAGCGCGGTCAGCACCGAAACCGACACGGCCGCGGGATAGAGCACGTCGGGCACGGCCCCCGATGCCAGTCCGACGCCGGCAATCACGAACGAGAATTCGCCGATCTGCGCCAGCGTCATGCCGGCCTGGAGCGCCGTTCGGAGGCCGAATCCCGCCAGGAATCCCCCCAGCGTTACGCCGATCAGCTTGCCGGCCACCACGGTCAGGGTCAGGGCCAGAACCACCGGCCAGGAGCGGAGCACGGCAGCCGGCTCTACCAGCATGCCGACGGCGACGAAGAAGATGGCGGCGAAGATGTCACGCACCGGCTTGATCAGGTCAATCACCTTGTGGGCCACGCCCGACTCGCGCACCAGCGCTCCGGCGAGGAACGCGCCGAGGGCGACCGAGTATCCCGCCAGCTGCGCCAACAGGGCAAAGAGGAAGGCCACCCCGACCGCGGTCACCAGAGTGGTTTCCTCCCGCTTGAGCGCAACCACGGCCCGCATGGCCCGGGGCACCACCAGCATGCCCCCCATGAGCAGCACGGCGAGGAAGCCGATCAGCTGGCCGATGGTTTCGAGCATTCCGCCGCCGTCCATCGACTGGCCGGTGCTGACCGCCGTGAGTCCGACCAGCAGGAGGATCGCCACCAGGTCTTCGATGATGAGGATGCCGAAGACCAGGTCCTCCAGCCGCCGCGGGGGTGGATGATCTTCGAAAGCCTTCGCCACGATCATGGTGGAGGAGATCGCCACCACGCCGCCCAGAAACAGGCTCTGGAGCCCATTCCAGCCGGCCAGCTGTCCCCCGAAGAAGCCGAGGGCGACCATGAGTCCGGTCTCGACGGCAGCGGCGGGGCCGGTTATCGGAAGCAGCCGGGCCAGGCGCCTGAGGCTGAACTCCAGTCCGATCGAATACATCAGCAGGATCACGCCCAGCTCGGACAGGGTCCGGATCCAGCTGATGTCGGCCACCAGGTGAAGCGGCGTGCTCGGACCGGTGACCACCCCGGCCACGATGTAGCCCACGACCACCGGCAGCCGCAGTTTCTGGCAGAGGACCGTCGTCACCGCGGCGACGGTGAGGACGATGGCGAGATCGCGAAGGAAAGGTTCGACGTGAGGCATCAGCGCCGCTTGAGCTCTACCTCGTCACCGGGCACGATGGTATAGCGGCCGGCGAAATCGGCGCGATTGAGCGCGAGGGCGGCGTCCAGCAGACTGTTGAGATAGAGGAGCGGCCGTCCCGGCGCGACGTCGCCGAAGGTCCGCGCAAACGGCAGGTCGCCCTGGAAGAGCAGCCGGGGTCCCCGCCGAACCGTGACCCGAAGGGTGTCACCCACCCGGAAGGACACGCTGTCGAGCAGGGCGGCCGGAAGGTTGGTCCACACGTTGCCGAAGGGCCGGTCGATCCCGATGACGGCCCCGGTCACCCCGGACCCGTTGCGGCGCACCGGCGGCAGGGGCAGGCGAGCCACCGCCTGATCTACCGGCGCACCCACGTCGTTGAGGGAGAGGATCCCGGCGGCCAGTCCGGCCCCGACCACGACGAACAGGTCGCGGCCCTGGAACGTGAAGGAGCGCTCCGAGCCGCCCCGTGCATGGCGCTGGACGTCGATCTCCCGCACGGCCTCCAGCCCGACCGCATCCGCCACGAACGTGAGCGTCCCGTTATCGGGGGTGACGATGTAATGCCCGGACCGGGTGCGGGCCACGATGGCCCGCCGGTCGGTTCCCACGCCCGGGTCCACCACCGACACGAAGACGGTGCCCCGGGGCCAGAACCGGAGTGCCTGTCTCAGCCGGAGGGCCGCCTCCCGGACATCGTAAGGCGGGATCAGGTGGGTCAGATCGTGCACCTGCAGTCCGGGCGCAATCGAGAGCGCCACGCCCTTCATCGCGGCGACGCTCCCGTCGGTCAGGCCGAAGTCGGTCTGCAGCACCAGCGGAGCCTGCGCCACACCGGCCCGCCCCGCCGCTACCAGCAGCAGGAGAGACAACGACGCCTGTCTGAGCATGCGCCAAATCTACAGGCATGTGGGGCACAGTACCGAGTACAGAGTACTGAGTACTGGGTACTGAGCACTGGCGCTGGGTACCAGGTACCGAGTTGTCACTCAGCACCCAGTACCCGGCACGCAGTACTTCAGGTTGGTTGAGGGGTAAAACCCCGGGCCCGCATGAGCGGGGGGGTGGCCATACGGACCCGGGTCGGCCTCAGCGGAGGCCGGGTTGGCTCCTGAACATCTCCTGCGCCACCACGTCAGACGTCTCCTGCGATCTGACCTGCAAAACGTCCAGCAACGCCCGGCGGTGGTTTTCCATTTTCTCCACTTCGTTTTCCACCAACTGCTCCCAGCGCTCTTTCACTCGTCCGCTCAGCGTGCGGAAGCCGTCAGGTATGTGCTGCAGCATCTGTCAGCCCACCTTCGAGTGAATCATCATCAGCATGGCTTCGCGGGCGTGGGGCGCCGCAATTGCGTGGAGGTCCCGGAGCACGGTCGCGCGATGCCGGTTGGCCAGAGCGCGCGACTCCATTTCGTCGGCTTCCTTCTCGAGGCCTTCGGCTTCGAGGATCGCATAGTCTGCCACCGCCTGGATGACCGACCCGATGCGTTCCGACACGGCG
>DASTEX010000051.1:0-4423 GCA_035709185.1 Gemmatimonadales bacterium | reverse complement strand
CTCGTGCCAGTTCTGTCCGGGCCATTCGATGGATCCTGCAGTCCGATGGCCTGGGTGGCTGGCAGGTTGTCTCTACCGATGTTCTCGGGGACGTGGGGACGGGGCGTACGACAGTTCACGTGTGGCCTGGCGCCGTGAGTCAGGCGGGGGACGTCGTGGGAGTTGCCGGGGCGTATATCATGGACGGCTACCCCGTCAAATGGTCGGCGTTTGAAAGTGCATTCCAGAAGCTGCCCTTGCCCCGGGGTGGGGCTCAAGGACGGGCCATGGACATCAACAATCTGGGCTGGATTGCCGGCGCCGTCTGGGATGAAGCCAACAAGTGCGATCGCGCCGCGATCTGGCGGTTACGAGGTGTCGACTAGGTCATAGCTGGAACTGACAGAGGAGGCAGGGGGTGGCGGGCAGCTGGCCCGGTGCCCTCCCGCCACTCGTTGCGCTTTCGCCTTCCCGGAATTTCACACCGCCCTTCCCGCCCAATCCACAAAATCCCCTTCGCTTGACGTTCAATGAAACAGTGAGCCGGATCCCCCTGGGCGGCTGACGGGTCGTGGGGTGCCAGGAGGCCATCGTGGTCACTCAGGAGCACGGATATGAAATGGATTCGGCACGCTGTTACTTCACGCCGCGAGACGGCGGCCTGGCGGCATCGACCAGTGAGTCAAACGATGCTGATCGCGGCGGTGGCCGCGGTGCTCGCCGGGTGCAAGGAAGCCGGCAACCCGATGGCACCCGAGACTCCGGAGCCCGCGGCCGCGGTGCAGGGCGCGAGTCTCAGGGCACCAACCAGCGCCGCCGCGGTAGCGGCATCGGCCACGCAGATCGCCATCAGCTGGCAGGACAATTCATCCAACGAAACCGGCTTCCAGGTCGACCGCTCTACCAACGGTGCGTTCGGCAATTTCACGCGACTCGTGACGACCGGGGCCAATGCCAAGACCTGGCTTGACGGGGAACTGGCACCGGCCTCGTCCTACTGCTATCGGGTGCGGGCGGTCCGTCAGAAGGGCGGCGTCACCCAGAGCTCGTTGTATTCCAATACGGCCTGCGCGGTGACTCTCGCGCTGCCCCCACCGCCCCCACCGCCGCCTCCCGCTTCGGCCTCTGCGGTCACGGCCGTCCCGTCCGGCAGCAGCCAGGTCACGCTCTCCTGGATCGACAACTCGTCGACCGAAGACGGGTTCCGGCTCTACCGTTCGTTCGACGGCGGTCTGGTCTGGACTTTCTACGGCACCGCCGGAGCAAACACGACCTCGGTGGGCGTGGGCGCCATCGCGGAGCAGCAGGTGTGCGCCCGGGTGGTCGCCTACAACGCCGGTGGTGAATCGGCTCCCTCGAATGCCGCCTGTGCAGTTCCGCC
The DNA here is from genome assembly GCA_035709185.1 of Gemmatimonadales bacterium. Classification (GTDB taxonomy): domain Bacteria; phylum Gemmatimonadota; class Gemmatimonadetes; order Gemmatimonadales; family GWC2-71-9; genus SZUA-320. The sequence continues at coordinate 3,063 of DASTEX010000051.1, read as the reverse complement.
GGCCGGGCCCACCAACCTGACCGCGACCATGCTCGACAGCGAGACTCTCTCGCTGGCCTGGAGCGACAACTCCGGAGTGGAGGACGGGTACCGGGTCCTGGTGTTCCAGACCAACTGTATCGGCGCGTGCAACGCGTTCGATCCGCTGTGCGAGGAGTATGGCATCTGTACCCAGGAAATCGTGATCGTCGATCTGGCAGCCAACTCGAGGGCGTGGACCGGCCGCTTCATACGCAACAACAGTTATGTGTACGAGCTGGTCTATGTGGTGGCGACCAAAGCCGGAGGCATCTCCGATCAGTCGGGGTGGGTCATGCTGCCGTAGGGAGCGTCGGCACCGGTTATCGACCGCGGCGGAACCGATTGCGTCGCGGTCGCCCGACCGGTCCGCCCGTCGTCAGGTTTCCCGCAGATAGCCCCAGGTGTGCAGCCGGTCGTGGTCCTCGAACCAGCGGTCTCCGATGTCGGTGCGGTAGTACATGTCGGGGATCGTGATGTTGCGCACCCGGGCGTAGGCCTGCGCCTGGGCCGCGCGCATCGTGCTCCCCATGCCGACCACCACCAGCACCACACCGCTGGTGCCGGCCACCAGCCACTGGCCGTCCTGCTGCTTCACGTCCTCGATGTGCACTTCTTCGGGGATGCCCTTCTTGAAGAGAATGGCGGCGTTCCGGCTGGTGCTGTCGAACGTGGCCGGGTCATCGAACGGGAAGGGCGGGACCACGATCCGGACCCCGATCTGGAAGCCGCTCCGGCCCCGGAACTTGGTGAGTGAGCCGTCGGCCAGCCCCTGGAGAAACTCGCCGATCGGCGTGAGCATCGCCTCCTGCATGATGAAGATGGTGGGATAGCCGAACCGGGCGGTGAACTCGAGCGGGTAGATCCCGTTCCCGTTCACGATGCAGTTGAGATCGATGGCCCCGACGTAGCCCTCGCGCGCCAGCAGCGGCTCCATCTTCCGCAGGGTGTCGTTGAACAGCTTGTTGGGCGGGCTCCAGAACATCGAGGTTCCCATTTCGCCGGTGCTGGGGCCGATGTTGCCGGGGAAGAGCTTCTTGTGCTCGAAGTTGACGTTGATGGGGGTGACGAACTGGCTGCCGTTGAAGAACGCGCTCACCGCCACCTCGACCCCGGTGACCCGTCGCTGGAGCTGGAAGACCTTGATTTCGTCGGCGAACGACTTGGCGTAGGCCTCGAGCATCCGGATCACGTCCTCGCCATCCTCCTCCTCTCCCACGTACAGCCGCCGCTTGACGTTCTGCGCCTCGCCGCTGGGCTTGATGACATAACGCTCGGGATTCTGCTCGACGAACCGGATGGCGGACTTGAAGTCCTCGAACTCCTGGTAGGGCAGGATGGGGATGCCGGCCTGGCGCAGCTCCTCCTGGCCGAAGGAACGGTCGTCCTCCAGCCGGTCGGTGTACGGCGTTCCGCCCACCACCTGCTTGCCTCGGGCCCGCAACTGCTCGGCCTCGGCCCCGAAGCCCAGGGTGTCGTCGAAGACGATCACCTCGGCCCAGTCGATCTCCCCGCGCCAGTCCTGCGTCTTGGGCACGAAGCCGTCGGCGATGTCGCGCTCGGACTCGCTCTCGATGAAGTAGCGAACGTCGTGGCCTTCCTTCAGGACCTGCCACGCGATGTCGCCGATCAGGGCGCTCTGGGACACGAAAAGGAATCGGCTCATTGATTGACCGCTATTCTCCCTCGATCAGCCGCTTCACCCGCTGCAGGCTTTCGATGTCGGCGTTGTCCTGGTGTCGGCCGGTCTGCTTGGTCCGGATCAGGGTATCCAGATCGGCGTAGGGGATCACCACTCCGTCGATCTCGACGGTAAGGGCTTTGCGCGCCGCGTCGGCGTAGCGCACGCTCCAGGCCAGCGTAAGGATGTCGACCCGCGGATCATCTCCGATGATCGTGATGGGCCGCATCATGACCACTGCCGGATCGAGCTCCCCGGCGACCCCCCAGGTCAGGCCTCGCAGGGCCTTGAGCGCCCGACGGGTGTTGGCCAGGGTGGGTTCGATCAGAATGTCCACGTCCTTGGTGGCTCGCACCACCCCGTGCAGGGCCATCGCGAAGGCGCCGATGACCACGTACTTCACTTTTCCGGCGTTGAGCAGGCCGCAGACACGGGTCAGGCGGGTGCCGCCGCCGGTCACGCCGGCCGCTGCCTCGCGGTACGCCGCCAGTGATCGTACTCGTCGATGGTTTCAAAGCTGGCGGTCCAGGGACGGGCCAGGGGATGACCCCGTTCGAACTCCTGCCACAGCTCTTCCGCCAGGCGCACCCGCTCCGCCGGAGGGAGGGCCAGCCCCTCCCTTAGCGTCTGGTCGCGGGCGGCGTCGAAGGCGTCTTTCTGCCGGCCGGCCAGGTACTGGGTTACGGCTTCCGCCACGATGAAGCTCCGCGACCGGCGCATCCGTCCGGCCTCGGCCGCGAGAGCGGCGCAGATGTGCTCCGGGAGTGAGAAGGATACGATGACGGTCACGCCGGGCCTCGGGTTATTAATACTTAATAACCTAGAGACAGACCCGGATTCAGGCCAGTCCTGCGGCATGGCCCGGCAATTTTCCTACGCGACAGGATGGTGTCTGGTGTTCCGGATTGAGGAAGCCGTGTCGCCGGCGCCTTCAGCTCGAACCCGTATGGCCCGCATCATCCCCATCCCCACGTGCAGATGACCCGTAGCCCGGTCCGGGATCAGGCAGTACAGCAGATAATCCCCCGGCTCCAGATCGAGGGGCAGGTACGCCACCGTGCCCGGGCCCATGCGCGCCACCCCGGCGACCGGGGTCACGAACTGATCGGGGTCGTCGGCGTTGAGCCATTCCTCCAGCGTGCGTCCCGGCTTGAACCGTTCCAGCCGCAGCTGGTGATCCTGCTCGCCGGTATTCTCGACCCGCAGCAGCTGGGAGCCCGAAGGCCATTGGTCGACCCCGGTGAACGCGAACTCCGTCATGCCGATGTGCAGGGTCGCCTCGGGCGGAGTCGTTGCCTCCCCGGACCGGCGGGGGGTCACGACCAGCAGCCGCGATTCTCCAGCGCTCGCATGGCGGTGGCCAT
>DASTEX010000050.1:0-3410 GCA_035709185.1 Gemmatimonadales bacterium | reverse complement strand
AGGTCGTACCCCACGCCGGCTGTCTTTGTGGAGCGGGCACGACGGGTGGTGGCGCGGTGTCCGCAGGAGGAACTGAATGGCTGTAGTACCGGTAGCATCGGTCAGCTCTCTGGCCGACGACCTGCTGGAAAGCGACGCCGCTTATTTCGAAAGCGGCGCTATCCTGGAGCCCTTCGAGGGGGCCGTGATGGCCCGTCTGTCAGGACTGGAGCACATCGCCCCCGGCGCCGTGCTCCATCGAATCCAGTCCCATCGGATCGGACTTTCCGCCGAGCGCTGGATTTCCGCCGCCGAATCGTTCGCGCGCGCCCGCAAAGTCACCCGCCTGCGGCTGTACCTGACTCAATCGCATCCCCGCCTGGAGCGGGCGTTGCGGACCCGGGATTACGCCGAGCGCAAGGAAATCGGGATGATCCGGAGCACCCACGAGGAGCGGCATCCGCTGACGGGAGGGCCAAAGGTCCGGCTGGAAGAAGTGGTCGACATGGCCGGCTGGGACGAGAAGCGGAGAATCCAGGAGGCCTGCGCCACCGGGGCGGACGGCCACGCGGTTGACCCGCGCGGCTGGCTGGAGATGGAGCGCCGGCGCGCGGCCCACGGTTATATGCGACCGTTCCTGATTCGGCACGGCAGCGTGGTGTGCGGCGCCCTCAACCTGGCGCCCCGGGGCACGCTGCTCCGGCTCAAGAACCTGGTCCTGCATCCCGACTGGCGCGGGAGGGGCATCGCCCTGGCGGCGGTGGCGGCAGTGATCGTGGTCGGCCGTGAGGCCGGTTTCCTGCGGGTCGGTTGTTTCGTCAACCCGGGCCGTCACGTTCACTCGGTGTACGAGCTGAACGGGTTCATTCCCATCGTCACCCAGACCGAATGGATGCAACGCTGACTTCTATGACCGTCATTCCCGTTTCCAGTCCGGTATCGCTGCCGCTCACCGATCTCGCCCGATATCAGCAGTATGGGTATGTCGCCGTCCGGGCCCGCTTTACCAGGGGAGAGGTGACTGCCTGGGAAGAGGAATGCGACCGGCTCTTCGGGGCCGCGGCGAGCGAGGAATCGAGGATCCAGTACCGCCAGCATGAGGACGGCGGGCGCATCGCCGACCGGATCGATCCGCTGATCGACATCTCATCGGTATTCGACCGGCTGGCCCGCGATCCGCGAGTCACCGGCGCGGTCGAGTCCGCGCTGGCCGGACCCAGTGTCGTGATGAAGGCCAAGCTGATCACCAAGCGGCCCGGCACCCACGGATACGGGTTGCACCAGGATTACCCCTACTGGGCCTGGACCGGCATCCCGGCCGATCACCTGCTCACCGTGCTGGTGGCGGTCGATCCGGCCTCAACCGTCAACGGCGGGCTGGAAGTGTGGGCCGGACTCCATCGGACCAGGCTGCCCGGCGCGGCGAATGATCCCATGGACGTGGATGAAGCGGCCATCGATCTCTCACAGGGCGAAACCGTGCCGCTGGATGCCGGCGATCTCCTCATCTTCCACAGCCAGGTGCCGCACCGGAGCGCGCCGAATCGCTCGCTCATCAGCCGCCGGGCGGTTTTCCTCACCTATACCCGGGCCGAACATGCCGAGGCAGCCCGGGCGTATCGGGAGAAACAGCTGGCCGGGAAGTAACGGCTGGCGATTATTCTTCGTCTCATTCCCCGCTGCATTCCCGCCGGCGTCGTGACCGCACTCCGCGGATGCCGGCTCACCCGAGCCTTTCACCAGGGAGGTCGCGCATGCGATCCGGTTCGCTCCTCGTTGCTGTCTGCCTGACCGCCGCCGCCCCGCTCACCGCGCAGGACCCGGCGGAGCGGAAGACGTTTACCCTTCCCCATGTGCTCGAGGTGGTCGGGCAAGCGATTGACCAGCCCGTGCCGGCGGGGTTGAGTGCAGCCGATCAGCGGGCCTGGGCAGCGCAGACCGAGTGGCTCAGTAGCGTCCGGAGCCGGCTCGAGGCCTACGGAGTGAAGACGGGAGCCATCGCACCGCGGGACGCGGCCAGCGGGCAGGCGACCGGAAAGCGGGTGGCTGGTCCACGGGACGCAGCCAGCGGCCAGGCGACCGGAAAGCGGGTGGCTGCTCCGCGCGACGCGGCCAGCGGACAGGCGACCGGAAAACGCGTGGCGGCACCGGGCGATTCCACGGGGACCGACGGGGAGCTGGAGACGCTGCGGCAGGGAATCGAGCGCGAGGGACAGAAATACACCACGCTGTCGAACGTGATGAAGACCCGCCACGACGTCGCGATGAACGCGATCCGGAACCTGAAGGGCTGAGGCGCTTCAGGAGCCGATCAGGTCAGGCGGAGTCCGATGTCGAACGCTCCGATGACCTGGTCGGGCTCCTCGGCCAACTCAAGCATGAGCTGCGTCCCGCCCTCGCGCCGGTAGATGCCGTCGGCCCCGTTTCGGACGGTACGCTCGCCCTTCACCCTGTAGGGGGGCCGGGAGTAGATCCGGTCGGTAAAACCGTCGTCAAAGTACAGCTGCGAGGTGAACTCGTAGCTCCGCTGCTGGCCGGCGTAGAGCCGGATCTTGAAGTGGATGTGCGGGGTACGGCCGGGATACCAGCCGGGATAGATGCTGAGGAACTCCACCGCCCCCCGCGCGTCGCTCACCTGATAGCCACGCAGGAACTTCTTCTCACGAGTGTCGAACCGGCCCTGAGTGTCGCGCACCCCGGCGTAGATCCCGGCCGTGTCGCACTGCCAGAGGTCGACCTGGGCGCCGGTGAGGGGAGTGCATGACTCTCCATCCACTCGATGCACGGTCATCCGGAGCCGGAGGGGCAACCCTTCCTTCATCGTCCCGTCGGCCGGGTCACGGCGAAGGTCCACCCGTTCCAGTTTTTCGTCGACGAAGTAGGGCCCCTCGGTCTGCGCGGGCGTGACGATGCAGGCGGGACGGAATCCGGCGGGCCGGACCAGCCAGGCTGCGGCGAGCGGCCGGGCATCGCCGAACGCCGCGACACCAGCCGCCGCGCCGAGGACGCCGAGGGCCTGCCGCCGGTTGACGGTGTCAGGCTCCTGGGACATGCGGACTCCTGGCTGAGAGCTAGGTCAAGGGTGGGGCCGAGGGACGCATTATGTCAAATACTTGCCTGGTACCGGCGTTACGGCCGTCGGCCCTATTCGGCCTTGACGGCCTCCACCGGATCGACCCGCCCGGCCCGTCGCGCCGGCGCCCAGGCGGCGACGAAGGTGACCAGCACCAGCAGCAGGGGCACTCCCACAAACGTGACCCGGTCGGTGAGGCTGACCTGGTACAACAGTGGTTGCAGAAAACGGGTGAGCACGACCGCGCCCGCCAGCCCCAGCCCGATGCCAGCCGCCGACAGCCGCAGGGCCTGCCGCAGGACCAGCCCGACCACCTGCGGCGTGGTAGCGCCCAGCGTCATCCGCACTCCCAGCTCCC
>DASTEX010000049.1:0-2242 GCA_035709185.1 Gemmatimonadales bacterium | reverse complement strand
GCCCGTCCGGCCAGCCGCTCCAGGTCACGCACGCCATCCAGGGCCTGGCGGGCGCATTCGCGCGCTTGGGGCTGCTCCACCGCGCGCTCCACGGCGTCGAGCCGGCGTTCGATCGGCTCCCGCTGGCGAAGCGGGGAGAGGATCCAGCGGCGAAGCAGGCGCGCACCCATGGGAGTGACGGTGCGATCGATGGCCTCGAGGAGGGTAACGCCGCGGGCGCCGGCCCGGAGCGGTTCGACCAGCTCCAGGTTGCGCCGGGTCATCTCGTCGACCCAGAGAAACCGCTCCGGACGGCGCGCCACCGGACGCCGGAGATGGGGCAGCCCGCCCGGCTGAAGGTCGGTGAGGTAGCGCAGCAGGGCGCCGGCCGCTCCGACCGCGGGGTCGTCCCTCCGGTCCAGGCCCAGGCCCTCGAGTGAAGCCAGCTGAAAGCGCCGCGCCAGGTCTTCGCGTGCCAGCTCGACATCGAACTCCCAGCGCTCCCGGGAGGTCCGCATGATTTCGTCGGGCGCCGGCAGGGCGGCCCCGTCGGACGGGTGCACCAGCTCGGCGGGGGACAGCCGGCCCAGAGTTTCGGCCAGACGTTCCGGGTCGGCGGTTTCGAGGATGAAGTCCCCGGTGGAGAGGTCCACCGCGGCAACGCCGGCGGGCAGGCCGGACCGGGGGCCGCTTCCGAGGCTCACGGCGACAATGAAATTGTTGCGGCCACCCGGAAGCCAGCCGTCCTCCAGGACGGCCCCGGGCGTGACGGTCTCGATGACCGCGCGCTTGACGATGCCTTGGGACTTGCGGGGATCCTCGATCTGCTCGCAGACGGCCACGCGGTGCCCGGCGGCAACCAGCTGCCGGAGATAATCGGCGGCCGCTTTCACGGGTACCCCGGCGAGCGGTACGCCATCGCCCCGGGACGTGAGGGTGATGCCCAGGACCCGGGCCCCCAATTCGGCGTCCTCGAAGAACATCTCGTAGAAGTCGCCCATGCGGAAAAAGAGGATCGCATCCCGGTGGCGGGACTTGATCTCCCGGTACTGCTGCATGAGGGGGGTATCGGCCACACTCAAAACTAAGCCATCAGCTGTCCGCTGTCGCTCCGTCGGATATCAACCGCAAACCCTGATGCCTGCGGAAGTCATCCTGCCGGGTCTTACGAGTAGATTGGTGCATACCGGAGGGACAAATGCGGAAACGACGGAATGTGGTGCTGGCGGCGGTGTTGCTGGTCGTGAGCGCCGGGCTGGTCCTGGCGCACGACATGTTCCTCAAGCCGGAAGACTTCTTCACCGGCCCCAACCGGGAAGTCCTGGTCCGGCTGCTCAACGGCACCTTCAGCCAGAGCGAGAACTCGATTGCGAGGGAGCGCCTGCTGGATGTCAGCGTGGTTTCGCCGGCCGGGCGGGAACGGATCGACACGGCCCGGTGGAACGCAACCGGCGACACCAGCTCGTTCCGGTTTACGACCGGCGGCGAGGGGACCTACGTCCTGGGAACGTCGACCCGGGCCAACATCATCCCGCTCGAGGGGAAGGACTTCAACGAGTACCTCGCCAGCGACGGCGTGCCGGACGTGCTGGAAGCCCGCCGCAAGGCGGGGGAACTCGATCGGCCGGCCCGGGAGCGGTACGCCAAGCACGTGAAAGCTCTGCTCCAGGTGGGCGAAGCCCGGAGCGAGCATTTTGCCGCGGTGCTGGGCTATCCCGCCGAGATCGTGCCGCTCACGAACCCGTACACGCTGAAGCCGGGAGCGACGCTGGAGGTGCGGATCACGGTGAGGGGACAGCCGGTGGCGAATCAGTACGTGCTGTTTGGCGGCCGCACGGCAACCGGAGGACGGATCGCGCAGCGGAACACCAGGTCAGATGGCGAAGGGGTGGCGAAGATCCCGCTCAGCCAGCCGGGAACGTGGTACGTGAAGTTCATCCACATGGAGCGGCTGACAGGAGACTCTGCTGCCGACTATGAGTCGACGTGGGGGACGCTTTCTTTCGCAGTGACCAAGGGTGAATGAAGAAGGAAGAACACGAGTGCAGATTGCAGATTGCGGAGTGCAGATTGTAGAAGGGGTGCCATTCCCGGTCACCGGGCTACGCGATGAACCCCTTCCGCAATCTGCACTCTACAATCTGCACTCTGCATTCGCAGTTAGTTAAAGTTTGCCGTCCACCGAAACGTATCCCACTCCACCACCAATCGTCCGCCACCGTTGACCGGCTCAATGCGAATGGTGAACCGCTCAACCGGCTCC
>DASTEX010000048.1:0-9645 GCA_035709185.1 Gemmatimonadales bacterium | reverse complement strand
ACAGCATGACCCCCCACACATAGGTACCGTCGCCAGCGGGCCTCACCCGCGCGATCTCGCGGCCGGCAAGGTCTCCTGCCAGTGTGCCCGAGACATCGAGCGCCGCTACGCCGCCGTTGTAGAACGCCGCGTAGAGTACCTGGCCCGGCTCGTCCATCCAGAAATTGTGAGCTCCGGCCCCTGCCACGCGATAGAATCCGACTTCGGCGGGACTGGCCGGATCGCTCAGGTCCAGCACCTTGAGGTCACCCGACGCACTGGCCCCGATTGACGCGGGTCCTTCCTGCCCCAGGAACAGGTATCGGCGCTCGCCGCTTACCGGATTGTCGAAGAGCCAGGCATTGTGAATTGCCGGCGAGGTGAGCGATCCGTTGGACGGGACGAACGTGGTGATCGAGACCGGCGCCTCGGGCGACCCTCCCCGGCCACCGCCACCGACGTCCAGGATCCACACGCCGGTATTCCACACGCTCAGGTACGCGACGCCGTCCCGCACGAATGTGTCGTGCAGGCCATAGTTGGCGGGAACCTCCACTGTGGCCACCAGCGGTATTTCCCCGGGAGTGGGATCGGGCTCGCTGGGAGAGTCGCCGCAGGCCAGGCCGGCCAGCAGGGCCGGCGCCACGAACCAGCCCGGCAACCGGATCATCAGTGGTATCCTTTCGAGGCGGAGTGATGCGCGTCGCCGATCACGCCGTATCTGCCCATCCGGTGGCCTTCCATCCCGTAATCCAGCCGCCAGCCGATGCGGAGGTCCCAGAAGGTGGACCGGCGGTACCAGTCGCTCACGGCGAACAGCCCGCCGCCCTTCTTGCCGATCCGGCCCGCAGTCACTTCCACCGCCGGCTGAATCGACCACTGCCGGCCGCTCCACAGCCGCGCCGTCAGGCCCGCGGTGTGGACCGTCCACCGACTGATACCGAGGATGGCATCATCGTGCGGGGGCCGGGGGGAGCGAAAGCCCGAGATGCGCTCCTCCTCCGGACGATCGGTGCGTTCCAGCCTGTAGTACGGACGAATGCGACCCAGGGTGATCGCACCCTCGGCCAGGATGGACGAGAAGGTGAACCGGTCCCGTTCCACGTCCGTACGGGCCCACTCCACCATCAGGTATGGCGCACCGGCACTCCCCGATCGGTCCAACCGGGCCGATGCGTTCCACTGCCGGTGCTGCAGTCCCGCCCCCGGCCGGTGCTCGGGGGATTTCACGCTGGCCCGGGAGAGCTGGAGCTCCAAACCGTCGACCGGCGTGAATTGGCCGCGCACCGCCCAGGAATCGCCGAAGCGATCCAGGTTGGGCCACGTGCTGGGTGATTCCGGCTCGTCCCCGTTGAAGAGCGAGCCCTCGAGGAGCAGGCGCCGGTAGCGCACCTGGCCCAGCACCATCGCCCGCTCCAGCAACTGGCTCCAGTGATGATTGACCGGATAGCGCAGCGCCGGTCGCGACATCGGGTCATCGGTCCCGAAGCCGGCGAACCCTTTCCCGGCCACCAGCCCGATCTGCCAGGGAGCATCGGCCGAGGTCATCGCCCCGATCAGCAGCTCATGGACCCACGTGTGGGGGTGGCGGCGATCGATGAACCCTTCCCCCCAGTTGCCCAGCGCGAGCTCGCCCTCGGGGATGGTGGCGCCTTCGAAGTTGATGGTGGTGGTAAAGGAGAAATGACTCCCGAGCCGGAGGTCGCCTCCCAGCATCGGCTGAATCACCCGCAGCTCGGCCAGTCCGTCGCCGTCAGGGGTCGGATCGTTCCAGATGAGGACCGGAATGGCACGGGCTCGGGGCACGACGGACACCACGGAGACGGATCCGGCGGGCTCCTGCGCCAGGAGCCGGCCGGCCAGCAGGAGTGCAGACTGCAGAGTGCAGAGTGCAGAGCGCAGAATGCTCTACCCTCTGCACTCTGCAGTCTGCACTCTGCAGTCATTAGACATCCGCTTCTGCCCGGGCGCCGGCGCGCTCGAGAATGGACGCCTTGATGAAGTCCCGGTTGAGCCGGGCAATGTTCTCGACGCTGATCTCCTTGGGGCAGGCTTCCTGGCACTCGCCGTAGTTGGTGCACCCGCCGAATCCTTCGGCATCCATCCGCCGGACCATAGCCACCGCGCGGCGGTTTCGCTCCGGCTGTCCCTGAGGCAGCAGGCCCAGGTGGCTCACCTTGGCCGCGGTGAACAGCATGGCCGAGGCGTTGGGGCATGCGGCCACGCAGGCGCCGCAGCCGATGCACTGCGCCGCGTCCATCGCCTGCTCCACCACGTCCTTGCCGATCGGGACCGAGTTGGCTTCCGGCGCATTACCGGTGGAGACACTGACGTAGCCGCCCGCCTGGATGATCCGGTCGAGCGCGGAGCGGTCCACCACCAGGTCGCGGATCACCGGAAAGGCCCCGGCCCGCCACGGCTCGATCACGATGGTGTCGCCCTCCCGGTAGTGCCGCATGTGGAGCTGGCACACCGTGGTCCCGCGAAGCGGGCCGTGGGGCCGGCCGTTCACCACCATGGCGCAGGAGCCGCAGATGCCTTCCCGGCAGTCGTGATCGAACGCGATCGGATCTTCGCCCTGCTCGATCAGCCGCTCGTTGACCACATCGAGCATTTCGAGGAAGGACATGTCGGCCCGGACGTCCGGCGCTTCGTATTTCACGAACCGCCCCGGCGCCTGGGGGCCCGGCTGGCGCCAGACGTGGAGCGTGAGCTTCATGAGTGAGCTGGGGTTGGAGTGCCGGGTGCCGGGTGCCGGGTGCCGGGTGCGGTTCTGGGTTCAGCGTGCCACGTGATGGTCCCGGCACTCCGTACTTTGCACCCGGAACCCCACCCGGCACTCAGAACCGCACCCGGCACCCGGCACCCGGCACCCGGCACTTTCATTTGTACGACCTCGTTGCCAGCTGCACGTATTCGAAGTGCAGCGGCTCCTGATGCAGGCGGGGCGCTGAGTCGCGGCCGGTGTACTCCCACGCGGCGACGTAACAGAAGCGTTGATCGTCCCGCAGGGCTTCGCCGTCCTCGGTCTGGTGTTCCTCCCGGAAGTGGCCCCCGGAGGATTCCTCCCGGTGCAGCGCATCCCGGCACACCAGCTCGGCGAACTCGAGGTAGTCCGCCACCCGGCCGGCCTTCTCCAGCGACTGGTTGAGTTCCTCTCCCTGCCCCAGCACCCGGACGTCCTTCCAGAACTCATCCCGGAGCACCGGAATCCGCTCGAGCGCCAGTTGCAGCCCACGTGCGTTCCGGGCCATCCCGCACCAGTCCCACATGATCCGGCCCAGCTCGCGGTGGAACGAGTCGACCGAGCGGCGTCCGTTCACGGCCAGCAGGCGGCGGACCCGATCCGACACCTCGCCTGCGACCCGCCCGAACTCGGGGTGGTCGGTGGTGACCCGATCGAGCTTCGCGGTCGCCAGGTAATCGCCCAGGGTGTAGGGAATGATGAAGTATCCGTCGGCCAGTCCCTGCATCAGCGCGCTCGCGCCCAGGCGGTTGGCTCCATGATCGGAGAAGTTCGCCTCGCCCAGCACGTGCAGACCGGGGATGGTGCTCATCAGGTTGTAGTCGACCCAGAGCCCGCCCATGGTATAGTGCACCGCGGGATAGATCCGCATCGGCGCCCGGTAGGGGCTCTCACCGGTGATCCGCTCGTACATGTCGAACAGGTTGCCGTAGCGCTCCCGGATGGTCTGCTCCCCCAGCCGCCGGATGGCATCGGCGAAATCGAGGTACACCCCGTTGCCGGTTTCACCCACCCCGCGCCCTTCGTCGCACACCTGCTTGGCCGCACGGGACGCGATGTCACGCGGGGCCAGGTTGCCGAAGCTGGGGTATTTCCGCTCCAGGTAGTAATCCCGCTCGCTCTCCGGGATGTCGGCCGGCCGGCGGGAGTCACCCTTCTCGAGCGGGACCCACACCCGCCCGTCGTTCCGGAGCGATTCCGACATCAGCGTGAGCTTCGACTGGTACTCCCCGCTGTGGGGAATGCAGGTGGGATGAATCTGGGTGTAGCAGGGGTTGCCGAAGGCAGCTCCCCGCTTGTACGCCCGGAAGGTGGCGGTGACGTTGCTGGCCTTGGCGTTGGTCGAGAGATAGAAGACGTTGCCGTATCCGCCGGTGGCGAGGACCACCGCGTCGCCGGCCCAGCAGTCCACCGCGCCGGTCACCAGGTTGCGGGTCACGATGCCCCGGGCCCGGCCGTCGACCACCACCAGGTCCAGCATCTCGCTCCGCGGGAACACCCGCACCGTGCCCCGCTCCACCTGCCGCTCCAGAGCGCTGTAGGCGCCTAACAGAAGTTGCTGCCCGGTCTGCCCCCGCGCATAGAACGTGCGCGACACCTGCGCGCCGCCGAAGGACCGGTTCGCCAGCAGGCCGCCGTACTCCCGCGCAAAGGGAACCCCCTGCGCCACGCACTGGTCGATGATATTGAGACTGATCTGGGCCAGCCGGTACACGTTGGCTTCCCGGGCCCGGAAGTCCCCGCCCTTGATCGTGTCGTAGAACAGCCGGTAGACGCTGTCGCCGTCGTTCTGGTAGTTCTTGGCGGCGTTGATGCCGCCCTGGGCGGCGATGCTGTGGGCCCGCCGGGGCGAGTCGTGGAAGGTGAAACACAGCACGTTGTAGCCCTGCTCGCCCAGGGTGGCCGCGGCCGATGCGCCCGCCAGGCCGGAGCCCACCACGATCACCGTGTACTTCCGCCGGTTGGCCGGGTTGACCAGCCGGAGCGAGAACCGGTGATGGTCCCACTTGGATTCGAGCGGACCCCCGGGAAGCTTCGAGTTCAGTTCCATGCTCAGCTCAGGTATCCCAGCATCACGGCCAGCACCACCACCGAAAAGCCCACCGGCAGCGCCACCGCCAGCAGGGTCGCGAGCACCCGCCGCACTGGATTGAGATGAGGATGGTTGAGGCCCAGGGTCTGGAACAGCGACCAGAAGCCGTGGTGCAGATGGAATCCCAGCGCCACCATCGCCACCAGGTAGAACCCCGCCACGACGGTCGAACCGAAGCCGATGATCACGTTGCGGTAGACATCGTGGACGTCGAACTGCGGATGAACCTGGCCGGTGGTGAAGTGGAGAATGTGAAAGACGAAGAACCCCAGCAGGATCACGCCACCGATCCGGAGACTCCGGGCCGACCAGGTGGCCGCCCGGTGTTCCACCCGCTTGTACCCATCGGGCCGGGCAGCGGCGTTGAGCCGGGTGAGCGAGTACGCCGCCAGCACGTGCAGGATGAGCGACCCGAACACCAGCACCCGCACGGTCCACAGCAGCACCGCGCTGCTCTTGAGGAACTCGGCGTAGGCGTTGATGGCGTCAGGACTGCGGAACATGAGCAGGTTGCCGCTCACGTGCACCACCAGGTAGCCCACCAGCACTATGCCGGTGACCGCCATCACCACCTTCTTGCCGATGGTGGTGCGGTAGAACGACCGGAGCCAGCCCATGCGTCCCGGCGCCGGGCGATGTTCCGGAGGCGGCGGCGCGCCGCCCGGCCGGAAGACCGGGTCAACCGTTGTCGATGACACGCTGAATCGCGCGGACGGCCTCGGCCGACGTGTGCAGTGCCGCCCGCTCGTCGTCCGTGAGAGTGACTTCGAGGATCTGCTCCAGCCCCTTCGCGCCCAACTTCACCGGCACGCCACAGTACACGTCCCGCAGCCCGTATTCACCCTGGAGCCAGGCCGAGGCCGGTACCACCCGTTTCCGGTCGAGCACGATGGCCTCGGCCATCTCCACCGCTGCGGCACTGGGAGCGTAGTAGGCCGATCCGGTCTTGAGGTGCGCCACGATCTCGGCCCCGCCGTTGCGGGTCCGATCGACAATCGCCTTCACTCTGTCGGGGGGAAGCAGCTGGGAGACCGGGATGCCCGACACGGTGGTGTACGACACCAGCGGCACCATGGTATCGCCGTGCCCGCCCAGCACCATGGCCTGGATGTCCGCCACCGACACTTCCATCGCTTCCGCCAGAAACATCCGGTAGCGCGCCGTGTCGAGCACGCCCGCCATGCCAAGGACCCGTTCCCGCGGGAAGCCGGTGTTCTTCATGGCGACATAACACATGGCGTCGAGCGGATTGCTCACCACGATCACCATGCTGTCAGGCGCAACCCGACGAATCTGCTCGGAAACCGACTTCACGATGCCGGCGTTGGTCTTGACCAGGTCGTCGCGGCTCATGCCGGGCTTCCGGGCGATGCCGGCGGTGACGATGACCAGCTCGGACCCCTGGGCCGCGTCGTAGTCGTTGGTGCCCAGGACCCGGGTGTCGTAGCCCTCCACCGGCCCGGACTGCCACTGGTCGAGGGCCTTGCCCTGGGGCACGCCCTCGACCACGTCCACCATGACAACCGTCCGGGCCAGGTTCTTTTCAGCCAGCCGCTGCGCGGCGGTGGCGCCCACGTTCCCTGCCCCGACGACCGTGATCCTGTTGAGCATTGATCGGCGCTGCTCTGAATGAGTGCGAGTGGACCGGCGACCGGCCGGTGAAAACGGACCGAAATCTAGTCAGGAGCGGGGATCTGAGAAACCGAGAGCGAGGAACACGAATGCCGAGTGGATAGTGCATAGTGTCTAGGGCACAAGGTGCTCGAACCCGCCATCGCGAACGAAGGCGCCTCCCGGAACACCTATGCATTAGACACTATGCATTATGCACTCTGCATTGCTGTTCTCCCCTTCCACCTATTCAGATCGGACTTGGAATGGCGAAGGGCCGCACCTGGCTGGATGCGGCCCTTCGACATTGATGGTACTTCTCTTCGCTCGATACTGGTCCTGCTACCTGCCTCGTACCATCGCAGCACTGTCCGCGTTGCTCACCACGATGGTCGGTGCGACCGGAAGCTGCGCCGACGGACTGCACCCGACCAGAAACAGTGCGACCACGGATGCCAGAACGCTGAGCCGCATTCCTACGCCTCCGTGGAACAGAGAGCCGGGACCAAAACAAGTACTCCCACGCTAGCTTCGCGCGGGAGTACGGACCATCGCATAACTGTGCGGAGGGATCAGACCAGTCGTTCCCTCAGGGCCCGGCTCACGGCCTCGGCCACGCTGTGAACCTGGAGCTTGCGATAGATGGAGCGGATGTGCGAGCGGACGGTGTCGAGGCTTACGCCCAGCTCATCACCCACCTGCTTGTAGGACCGGCCATTCACCAGCCCCTGGAGCACGTCTTTCTCCCGGTCGGTGAGCGACGGCGCTTCGCCCCGCTGGCCCTGCGGCACCGGGGGCGCGGTGCGTACGACGTCGAGAATGGTCCGGGCCACGCCCGCCGTCAGCGGCGCTCCACCCGCCACGATCGTCTCGAGCTGGTGCAGCAGCTCGAGAGCTGACGATCGCTTGAGCAGGTAGCCGTCCGCGCCGGCGCAGATGGCGTTGACAATGGAGTTCACGTCTTCGAAGACGGTGAGCACCACGATCTGGATGTTGGGGAGCATCGCCTTGAGGCGACGGGTGACCTCGACGCCGTGCATTCCGGGGAGATCGAGGTCCATGAGGACCACGTCCCAGGGCTGGGTCTCGCCCCGTGCGATACTGACGGCGGCAGCTTCGAGGGCGTCGGCGGGGCGGGCGTACGCACCGCTCCAGGTGAAGCCCGGCGCGTGGGTGAACAACGCCGCGAGGCTGTCACGGTAACGCGCATCATCCTCGATCGCGCACACCCGGATTGTCATCGTGAGTTCCATGAGTGTCTTGGTGACGACCGGACAACTGTGTGTAGCACAGTCACCTGGGTCCAGTCACATTATCATGTGAGGGCGATGCGGCTCGAACAGAATTTCCACCGTCGTCCCCCGTCCAGGAGCGGATTCCACCCTCAGTGCGGCCCGGATCCGTTCGGCCCGGCGCCGGAGCGCCCGCTGCCCCAATCCGGTGCCCTTGGGGGCGGCGTCACCGTTAGGGTCGAACCCGATCCCGTCGTCTTTCACCCACATCCGCCAATGCCGGCCGGCCGGCTGGAGCCCCAGCGTAATCGTGCTGGCCTCGGCATGACGCACCGCGTTATGCACGGCTTCCAGGGCAATCAGCCGCAGGTCATGCCGGACCGCCGGGTCGAGCTCGCCGTCGGGCCACTGGTCGGGATAGTCCATCCTGAGCGTCGGCTCCGGCCCCGGCACCAGCCGGGCAGCCCGTTCGGCCAGGTCCGCCGCCAGCACGCCTAACGTCACCCGGCCCGAACGGAGGGCTCCCACGATGTCGGTCAGTTTGCCGCCCAGCTCGCTGGCGGTGGCCGCGATCCGCCCGGCGAAGTCGCGCCGCTCCGCATCCGTCACGTCGGGACGGGCCGCGACCCCGGCCAGGATGCCGATGCTGCCCAGGCCCGCTCCCAGCTCATCGTGCAGGTCCATCGCGATGGCGGTGCGCTGCCGCTCGAGCCCCAGCAGGACCGCCGTTCGGGTCCGGTGAATCAGCACCAGGGTCGCTGCCACCATCAGGGCCAGCAGGAGGAGCAGTGACGGGCGGCGATACCACGGCGCCGGCACCGTGAACACGACCGGCGCGCTGGGCCGGCTCCAGCGCTCGCCGTCGATCGACGCCCGCACGGCGGCCGCATACCCGCCCGGCGCCAGCTGCGACAGGCGGAATTGGGGAACGCCGGTACTGGGCGGCGACCACGGGCTCTCGGGCGAGAGCTGGAGCTGGGTCTGGAGCCGGCTGCGATCGCGATAGGTGAGCACCGCGAAGCGGAGCTCCACCACGGCGTCGGGCGCGCTGAGACGGTGGGCTTCGGCCACCGGGACTTCCAGCCCGTTCACCAGCACGTTCGAGATCTCCACCAGCGGCGGATCCCGCCAGATCCGCCGCGCCGCGATCGGCACCCGGGTCAGCCCGATGGAGCCGGCGAGCCACACCGTGCCGTCATTGCTCTCGAAAAGACCGTTCGCCTCTTCCGACTGCACCCCCTGCCAGGCGGAGAGTCGCTCGAGTACCCGCCATCGCTGGGGCGCCACCAGCTCCGGCATCACCCGGAGCACCGCGCCGGCCGACAGCACCCAGATTCCGCCGGAGGGGGACGTGGCGAATCCGTTGATCAGCCGGGACGGCAGCTCGAGCGAGGACTGCAGCGGGCGCCAGCCGGAATCATCGTAGACCCAGACGCCGTTGCGCGTGGCGGCCCAGACCCCGCCGGGAACATCGATGAAGTCATGGATTCCTCCCGCCCCGGCGAGACTGGTGCAGGACCATGTCTGGTCCCGCCCCGCGTCCTTCGCCGGGAGCGTCATGCGGCACACCCGTTCCCCGCTTCCGGTCCACACCCGACCCGCCGAATCCCGGTGCACCGCGGTGAGACTGTCGTCGAAGGTGGGAACCCGTACCGGCACGGCGCCGCCGGGGAGAAGCCGGTACAGCCCGCGATTGGTCGCAAACCAGGTGGCGCCGTCATCAGACCCCGCGCAGTCAGCGGCCACCTGACCGTCCGGCCACCTGGTTCGGACCCATTGTTCGCCCGCAAGCGTGAACCAGCGTCCCAGCCGGTCAGTGGCAACCAGCCGGCGGTCGCCGGTACGGCAGATCCGACCGACGATATCAACGCCGGCACCGAAGGCAGGGCCCGGTGTGGCCCGGGCGGGCAGTCCACCCAGCCCGAGCGAGGTCGAGGTCCAGACCAGCCCGGCTTCCACGGTCACCGAAGTGGCGTTGGACGAGG
>DASTEX010000047.1:0-3779 GCA_035709185.1 Gemmatimonadales bacterium | reverse complement strand
GCCGCGCGGTTGATGCTCTTGTCGCGCCTCTCGGGACTGGCCCTGGTATCGATCTCCCGGGTCGCCGTGCCGCGCCAGACCAGCGACCGGGTCTTCCTGTCGACCAGGTCGACGATCAGGGTCCCCACGGTGATCTGCTGGGCCCGGGCCGATCCCCACTGTCCCGGTCCCCACCGGGTCCCGCCCCAGCCGGAGGAGTACCCGGTGACCTCGACCTCATTGCTGAAGTTCGCGTGATAGGCAACCAGAAGGTCGGGACTCGAGCCCGAGTCGGCCTTCACCAGGCCCTTCGACGCCAGCTGGGCGTCGATCGCGGCCATGATGCGCTTGTGGTTGAGCTCGTCCCGCACATTGGCGCCGCGAACCCAGGTGTAAGTCCTGAACCGGGAGAAATCCGCCGCCCGGTCGTAGTCGTACGTCACGCTCTGGGCCCCGGCCCTCCCCGCCAGAAGCAATGCTGCCGCTGCCACCGTGATCCGTGTTCCTGCTCGCATTCGTTCTCCTCGTCCGTTAAGCGTTGACTGCTGCGCGGGCGGTGAGGAAGGCAACGCCGGGGCCAGAGCGGAGCGGGCTGCCGGGAATTGGCGCAACTGTTTGTCGGATATCGGGATGCTGCTGAAACGCCCGATAGGGCACCGGGACCGGAGGATCACGGAATCTCGCGGTGTCGCGAGATGTCGCGGGGGCTACGCGGTGGGCTTCGTGATACCGAGCTTCTTCATGCGCGAACGGAGGGTACTGGGATTGATGCCCAGCAGGACCGCGGCGCCGTCGGGGCCGTGCACCCTGCCGCCGGTGGCTGCCAGGGCCCGGCGGATATGAAGACGCTCCTGTTCCTCGAGCGAGAGAATCCCGGCGGCGGCGGGAGCGACCGGCTGGGGTGAACTGGCGCCATTGCCGTCGGGCGCGCGCAGCTCATCGATGATCTCCACCACTGGTCCCTGGCTCAGGACGCAGGCCCGCTCGATCACGTTCTGCAGTTCGCGGATGTTCCCCGGCCAGGCATAACGCTGGAGCCGTTCAATCCCGTCCGGCGAAACCGACCGGAGCGGCTTGGCCAGCTTGCGCTGGAACTGCGCCAGGAAGTGGCTGACCAGGAGCGGAATGTCGCTGGGCCGTTCCCGCAGGGGCGGTACCCGGATGGGAAATACGTTGAGGCGATAGAAGAGATCAGCCCGGAACCGGTTCTCCGCCACCTCGGTTTCCAGGTCGCGGTTGGTCGCGGCGATCAGGCGAACATCCACCGTCTGGAGCCGGGTGCTGCCGACCCGCTCGAATTCCTGCTCCTGCAATACTCGCAGCAGCTTGACCTGGGTATCGAGCGGCAGCTCGCCCACTTCGTCCATGAACAGGCTGCCCTTGTCGGCCAGCTCGAACCGCCCGATCCGGCGCTGGAGGGCCCCGGTGAATGCGCCTTTCTCATGGCCGAACAGCTCGCTTTCCACCACGCCCTGGGGAATAGCGCCGCAGTTCACCTTGATGAGGGGACGGTCGTGCCGGGGGCTGCCGTGATGGAGGGCCCGCGCGATCAGCTCCTTGCCGGTCCCGGTTTCACCGGTGAGCAGGACCGTGGTTTCCACCGGCGCCACCTGCTTCACTTTCCGCAGCACGGCCCGCAACGCCGGGCTTTCTCCCACGATCCCCTCGAACCCCCGCTCGACCGCGATCTCTTCCTGGAGATAGGCGTTCTCGTCCTGGAGCCGGTCGCGGTAGCGCTCCAGCTCCTGGAACAGCTGGGCACTTTTGATGGCCATTGCGGCCTGGTCGGCGAAGATGCCCATGAGCTCGAACTCCTCGTCGTCCAGTGGACTACCGCTCACCATTCCGATGGCGCCGAGCAGCTCGTCGCGGAAGACCAGCGGATAGGCGGCGCCTCCCCGGCCTCCGACCGAGCGCAGCAGCTCGACCAGGGCCGGCGGAGTCGCCGGAGTCACGTCCTGGAGCATCTCCTGCGACCGGTAGGGAATTCGCTCCCGCGCCACCATGGCCGGCGGGACCGCGAGATGCAGTGGGAGGTAATGAATGGCCTCGTCGGCGTGGCTGATGGCGCCGGCGCTGGCCGCGAGATGGAGGGCCCGCTCCCCCGGCGTCCTGCGGGGTTCCCGAAGCCGACAGCGCTCGCATTCGGCGTGGTGCTGGTAGAGCCAGATATGGGAGAAGAGCATGCCGGTGTGCTCGACCAGCCCGGAGGTGATCGACGCCAGCACGGTGTGAAGATCCTGCGTGGTTGCGAGATGACGCGTGACCCGCCGCAGCATCTCCCGGTGAGCCCGACCCGTGTCGTGCACGTGGCCCCCTGTTCCGGGGAACGCGAGATGTCGCGAGAGTGTGGAATCTCGCGGCCGGAATGCCCTTCAACAAGAGCCGCGTAGCAGGGGGCCAAGTCGCTGTCGCAGCGGCGGTTAGGGAGCCGGGTCGGGGATATTCGGCGGTTCGGCCCCGGCATTGCCCTTCCCCCACGCATGACACCTGTCTCCGAATCGCACCGATACCCCATCGACGACCGCGCCCGCCGGATCCTGGCCGCGGCCTTTGGCGAGTTCTCCCGTCGCGGCTTCAGCGCCGCCCGCCTGGGCACGATTGCCCGGAAAGCCGGGGTCGCTCCCGCCACGATGCAGCTCTACTTCCCATCGAAGCATGAATTGTTTCGGGAGGTGGTGCGGTCGACCATTGTGACCTCCCTTCCCGGGCCGGCGCATCCCCCGGATCCCGATACACCGGCGGCGCCGGCTTCGGAGCGAGTCAGGGACTTCATCCGGGATTTCTGGCGTACGATGGACGATCCGGAGCAGAGCGCCATGCTCCGGCTCGCGATTGCCGAGCTGCCCGACTTTCCGGAACTGGCGGTCTTTCATACCACTGAAGTGATCGGACGGTCGGTCAGCCGGCTGGAGCGGATTCTGACCGATGGCTCGGTACGGGGAGAGTTCCGGATTCATGACGCCCGAACCGCGGCCCGGATCATCCACTCGGCCTTGATCACCTATTCGCTCTGGTTTGCCTCGCCCGGGATCTACGGCGCGCTCACCGGGATGGATCGGAAGCAGGCCGAGGACGCCGTCATGGATGTGCTGTCGGGCGCCCTGGGAGCCTGTCGATGACTCTGCCGCTCCAACTCGATTCCGGGACCACGACGTCGCTGCCGGATGACTTCGCCCGCGACCTAGGCCGCCGGGTCACGCTGGCCGGGCTCAGCTTGGGCGGGCTCTGGACCCTGGTGGCACTGCTCCAGCGCCTCACCCTCGGCTGGGGGGGACGAAATCCTCTGACCTACGCCGCCTGGGACCGGTTCGGCGGAGTTCTGTCAGCCGGCGTCGTCGGCGCCTCACTGCTTCTGGCCTGGGCCGGGAGACGGCTGCGAAACCGACCCCGCTCGATGCTGCGACTGGTGCTGGGATACGAGCTGTTGATCGCGGCCGCGGTGGCTCTCATCTCGCAATGGCACCCGCCAGACGCCGCCCGCGGGATTTCCTGGAACTGCCTGGTGATTCTGCTCTTTCCTGCCCTCGCGCCAGCGCGGCCCGCGCTGATCCTGATGACGTCGCTGCTGGTCGCCACGGCCGAGCCGCTGATGTACGCACTGGCGGTCCGGGCCGGTGTGGCCGATCCTCCCTTGCCGGCCCACCAGCTCTTCTGGTCTTTCGCCCCCGCTTACCTGTGTGCATTCCTGGCCGTGATCCCGGCGGCGGTCTTGCGCCGGCTCGGCACCGCGCTCCGCGAGGCCAGAGAACTGGGTAATTACCGTCTCGGTGAACGGATCGGCGCGGGCGGAATGGGCG
>DASTEX010000046.1:0-2938 GCA_035709185.1 Gemmatimonadales bacterium | reverse complement strand
GAGCGGCTGAAGCGGGGAGGGAAAATCTGACGGTCAGACGGTCAGACGGTCAGACGGTCGGATGGCCGGTTGACCCGGAATCCGCTGTTTCTGCCCGTCTGCCCGTCTGTCCGCCTAACGATCAAACCAGTACGACAGCTTGATCAGAAACGTATTGTTGGGATGGCTGTCGAACAGGGTCCGCAGATTGTCGGAGAAGGACCCGGGTCCTTCGATCGGATCCGAGTGGGAACGGCCCTGCTGCCACACGACGAACAGCGCCGACCCGGGACGGTATTCCCACCGCGCCACCACGTTGGACCGGAACTCCTTGACGTTGAACCCGCCCGGATCCGCAATCGCCGTGTACGGCTGGAACCGGTCTTCGTAATTCTCGGCCCGGGGCTGATTCAGCTCCCGCAGGTTGGAGTAGGTGCCCTTGCTGATGAACGGCGACGCGTAGACCTGGAGGGTCAGGGTCGGGGTAGCGGTGAAATCGAATCGTCCCGTCAGGCTGGTGGTCCGTTGTTCCAAATGCGCGAAGGTGTAGTGGGTTTGACTGGTCACGTCGTCGACGAAATTGCCGTACCACTGCCGGTCGTCCGTGTTCTTCGAGATGCCCACACTGGCTGAGACATTGAGCCGGGAGGAAATCCGGAGCCGCAGCGAGGGATCGAGGCTGAAGCCGTGGGAGCGCCCTTCGTCGGAGCCCCAGTAGCTGAACCAGAAGCCGGGGGTCACGGCGCCGCGGCCGTCACCCTCGATGCCCCCCCAGCCGGAATAGATCCCGTCGGTCCGCAGGGCCGGCCCGCCCCGGGCACAGCGGTCGCAGACCACGTTGCCGATTCCGCCCAGCGTGAGGCCTTTGTGGAGCCACCAGCTGTTCTTGAGCTCGGTATGCACGTTGGTGTTGAAGCCACGGTCCAGCAGCAATCCGGCGGCGGTCCAGTCATGCCACTGATTCACATTCCAGAACAGCCGCCGGTAGAAGAGAGCGGGATTGTTGAACGCCAGCTGGGCCCAGGTCGCCTGGTTCTGCTTGTCGGCCCGGTTCAGGAATCCGAGATCATTGATCTCGAAGCCGGGCGAGGTACGCTGGTAGCTGGTCTCGAACCGGAGCATGCTGCCGCCGACCTTCCCGAACTTGATCTGCTCGAAGTCGCCGCCCAGCGAGGTCCGGGTCGGGTCGAAGTCCAGCGGACCGTCGGGGCGCTGGTAGGAGTGGACGTTGCTCCGCTGCGTGGCGGCGATCGCCGCCTCGGAGCCGGTGACATGGCTGCCGATCAGGCGGGCCGAAATCTGGTAGCGCCGGTTGAGGAAGCGGTGGCGTACGTCCAGGCCGGCGACCATGGCGCTCGAGCGCATGAAGTCGCGGGTCCATTCGTCCAGGTTGCGATTGACCATGGTCCCGATGGCGCCGATGCCGGTTTCGCCGTCACGGAAGTCCTTGGTGGCGCGGAGCACGGCGTAGTTGGCGGCCGGCTCCATGGTGCGGCCGTCGAGCCCGGTTTCGCGCTGGGTGACCGCATCGAGCAGACCCACCGACAACCCGTTATGCAGCCGGCCGGTCAGCTTGGCGGCGCCCAGGATCGTGGTGGCGCTCGCCGAGCTTTCGTCGCCGTAGAACGAGAGCTGCGGCGCCCGCCCGATCCGCCGGGAATAGAACAGGTTCTCCCGCCCGCAGTCGTTCACCGCGTAACAGTTCACCTCGAACCGGAAGAGGCCCACCCCTTCCAGGAAGAACGGCCGCCGCTCCTGGAAGAAGGTCTCGAACGCGCCCAGGTTGAGGACCGACGGGTCGGCCTCGATCTGGCCGAAGTCGGGGTTGATGGTGCCGTCGAGCGTCAGGTTGGAGGTGACGCCATATTTGAAATCCGCCCCACCAGTGAGTTGCTGCTCGTGGCGGAAGTCGTCGGGGCCGTCCGGCAGGGTCACATTGCGGGTGACGACATAGGGCGCCACTTCCAGTCGCCGGGGCGATGACAACCCCTGGATGCCGGCTAATTCACCGAGCTGAGAGGAGAGGCCGGCCTGTTGCCGGCGGTAGAGGGGCCAGCTCACCCGTTCCTTGTACCGCTCGATGTCCCGCCAGACGCCGAAGCCGAAGGTGTGGGCGTCGCGGTTGGCATAGCGGAGCTGGGAGAGCGGAATCCGGAACTCCGCGGTCCAGCCGAGCGAGTCGACCGCTGTAGCCACATCCCAGACCGCATCCCAGGCCCCGTCCTCGAACCCGTCGTCGTAGATGAGGTAGTCCCGCTTCACCCCGCCGGGGCTGACGGCGAACTCGTAACCGGTCCGGCGATCATAGTAGGAATCGATGATGATCTTGAGCTGATCGGTCGGGGGACGGACATCCCGACGGGCCAGGGTCTTGAGAATCTTCTCGGGCTCGTCGTCGTATGCTCGCACGAAGACGTAGAAGTTGCGCTGATCGTAGGCCACTTTCGCTTCCGTCGCGAAACGGGGCGCCTTCCCCTCGTTGGGTTCGAATTCCAGGAAGTCGCTGATCGGCGCGGCCCGGCGCCAGGCGGGGTCGTCATCCCGGCCATCCAGGACGGGAGGCTGCTGGGCCCGGATGGCGGTCGCGCGGAGGGGCAGGCGTATGTCCCGGGCGACCGGGCGGCTGCCACCCTGCACCAGGAGAGCAAAACAGAGAGAGCCGACCAACAGCATAACGCCTCGGTGTCCGGAGGATATCCGATTGGATACCGATGGCCCGTATACCGTTGCGTGGTTAACACAGCGCACTGTTCCACTGCTGGAACTGGTCGGAAAGGTCGGAAAGGTCGGAAAGGTCGGAAGAGTCGGAAGAGTCGTCCGCGAAGAGAAAAGTAGTGAGCAAGCTAAGAACGCCCGGATCAGCTCCAGGCGCTCTCAGCACTCCCCTTTGCGTTGCGGTGGCTTACGTAGCGCGATGACCGTCAGGTCGGCCCGAGGGTCGGGCGCTGGTGTGGGACGC
>DASTEX010000045.1:0-3430 GCA_035709185.1 Gemmatimonadales bacterium | reverse complement strand
CCAGACCGCCGGGTGAAGCTGCTCGACCAGATACTGATTCACCCGAGCGCTGGCGGAGTACGCCAGCAGCAGCTCGGCAACCAGATCCATATCCGTCAGCGGTTAGCAGTCAGCATGGTACGCTTCCGACCTTTCCGCCTTTTCCGCCCTTTCCGCCGCCTTACTGTTTCGCCAGCACCATGGTCTGCTTCAGCTCCTGCCCCTGAATGCTGATGGTGCGATTCTGCGTCAGGGTCTTCCCGTCAGCCGAGAGCGACCAGCGGTCGGTCAGCGTGGCGAGGCCCTGCGGCGTGTCGACTTCGCTCACCACCACCAGCTCCTGCCCTTCCCAGTGAAGCGTGCTGGTCACTTCCTGCTCGCCGGCCTGGTTCTTCCACGGCTTGCCGTCGACCGCATAGACCAGGTCGAGCTTGTTTTCGCCTTCCCCGGTGGCCGCGGTCCGCTTGATGGTGATCTTCGGTTCCTGGTGATCGATGATATCCGTGCGCGACATCGGGGGGGGCATCATACCATAGTCGCTCTTGTCGGTCTGGAGGACCCAGGTACCCGAGAAGTTGGGCTTGTCCTGGGCCGCGATCGAGACCGGGAGGGCCGTCGCCACGGCGAGGGCCATAACAGCACTGAAAATGCGCGACATCAGATCCTCTGGTGTTCAGAATGTGGTGTGACCGTCTTCAACTGTCTTCGACCATCTTCGACTGTCTTCGACAGCAGGTGAAAAGTAGTCGAGAGCCCCGGCCCCCTGTGCACCCCCTCCTCCCCCTGCCGTCCCTCCCCCTAGGAAGAGGAGCGCCGGCGGGAGCCGGCCGGAGGAACCTGCGTCCGTGAGGTGACCCATGCGAGCCGGGCCGGAACGTCGGCACGGCTGGCCATTGCTGTTGCTGGCCATTCTGCCGTGCATGCTACTACCGGCCCGGGCTGACGCCCAGTATTTCGGTCGGAACAAGGTGCAGTACAAGAACTTCGACTTCCAGGTGCTGGGTACGCCGCACTTCGATGTCTACTTCTACGAGGAAGAGCGCGAAGCCGCCCGGCTGGCCGCCCGCATGGCCGAGCGGTGGTACTCCCGCTTCGCTGGCCTGCTGGATTACCGGTTGACCGGGAAGCAGCCGCTCATCCTCTACGCCAGCCATCCGGAATTCGCCCAGACCACCGTGATCCCCGGCGACATCGGGGAGGCGACGGGGGGCGTGACCGAGGCCTTCAAGCGGCGGATCGTGCTGCCCATGGAAGGAGCAGTGCGCGCCACCGATCACGTGATCGGCCACGAGCTGGTGCACGCCTTTCAATACGACCTGTCAGGCATCTCGCCTTCGCAACCACTCTTCGCCGCGCCGGCCATCAGCGGCCTGCCGCTCTGGGCGGTCGAAGGACTGGCCGAGTACCTCTCGATCGGGCCGCGCAGTTCGCTCACCGCAATGTGGATGCGCGACGGCGTCCAGCACAACCGCCTGCCGTCGTTAGGCGATCTGGCCAACCCGTACGAGTACTTCCCGTACCGCTGGGGCCACGCGCTGTGGGCCTACATCGGCGGACGCTACGGCGACGGGAAGGTCTGGGACCTGTTCCGCACCGCGGTCGCGCGGCGCGGCATCGAGGTCGCGATTGACTCGGTACTGCGGGTCCATCCCGACACGCTGGTGGCGCAGTGGCATCGCGCGCTGGTGGAACAGTATGCCCCGCTCCAGTCGCGCGCCGCCCTGGCCGGCGCGACCGGCAGGTTGCTGACCGGGAAGGACGAGGGCGCGCTGGACATTGCACCGGCGCTGAGTCCCGACGGCAAGCGGCTGCTCTATCTCTCGAGTCGTGATCCGTACTCCATCGATCTGTACCTGGCCGACGCGGCGACCGGCGAAGTGAAGGAGCGGCTCACCGAGTCGGCCCTCGATCCCCATTACGAAAGCCTCCAGTTCGTGAACTCCGCCGGGGCCTGGGCTTCCGACAACGAAAGGATCGCCTTCACCGCGAGCAGCGGTGGCCGGCCCACCCTGGTCCTGATGCGGGCCAGTTCGGGCGATCGGATCAAGACCTTTGCGCTCGACCGCTTCAGCGCCGTCTTCAACCCGGCCTGGTCGCCCGATGGGAGCCGCATTGCCTTCGTCGCCAACCAGGGCGGCTTCCTCGACCTCTGGATCGTCCAAGTGGAGAGCGGTGCGCTTCGCCGGCTCACCAACGACCAGCACGCCGAGCTGCATCCGGCCTGGTCACCCGACGGACAGGCGATCGCCATCACGACCGACCGGTTCGGCGAGGGATACGCGCTGGCGTTGATCGATCCGTCGAGCGGCGCGGTGCGCGAAGTTCCCACCTTCGAGGGCGTGACCAGCCTCAATCCCCAATGGGGGCCGGACAGTCGCACCCTGTTCTTCGTCTCCAACCCCGATGGCATCCCCAATGTCTACCAGGTGAGTGTCTCGGGCGGGGCGCCGGCCGCCCTCACTCGGCTCTTCACCGGTGTCAGCGGTCTTACCGAGCTGAGCCCCGCGCTGGCGGTCGCGAGCGGTACCGGCGACATCGTGTTCACGGCCTATGAGAACAACGGTCACCGGCTCTATCGGCTGAACCATCCGCGCGCGCTGGCCGAGGGGGCGGCCATGGAGGGCATCGATGCGGCCCAGCTGCCGCCGGCCAACCGCAGGCTGGCGGGGATCTGGGAAATGCTGGCGCGTCCCTCCGCACTGCCTGATGGGGCAGGCTACACCACCCGGGACTACGACTCCGGCATCGCGCTCGACTACGTGGCGCCGCCCACCCTCGGCTTCGCCATCGGCGGGTACGGCAGCTTCATCGGCGGCGGGGTGGCTTTCGGTTTCAGCGACATGCTGGGATTCCACGAGCTGGGGCTCCAGCTCCAGGCCCAGATCGTGGGCGGCGAGGTGCTCAACGGCATCGGCGCTGAGCTGACCTACATCAATCGCAGGAACCGGCTCAACTGGGGGGTGACCGCGGGCCAGACCCCGCAACTCTTCCAGGCCTTCGGCCAGACCATCGTGGATACCGACAATGACGGCCGGGAGGAGGTGCTGCAGCAGACGGCCCGGTTCTGGAACGTGAGCCGGCATGCCATCGCCCTGATGCAGTACCCCTTCAGCACCAGCACTCGGCTGGAGCTGTCGGGCGGTTTCGAGCGGCTGAGCTTCGACGCGGAAACCGAGAACCTGCTGTTCGATCCCTTCACGGGCGAAGAGCTGGACCGGAGTGCGCAGGAAGCCCCCGAATGCGGGGATTCGCTCTCCGTCCGGCAGCGCCTCTGCCGTCCGGCGGCGATGAACCTGTTCCGGGGCAGCGCCGCGCTGGTGCACGATCGCTCCCTGATGGGACCGACCGGCCCGATCGGCGGGACCCGGTACCGGCTGGAGGTGTCGCCGTCGTTCGGCACGCTCGACTACATGGGCGTGCTGGGCGACCTGCGGGGGTACCTGAGAATCGC
>DASTEX010000044.1:0-3714 GCA_035709185.1 Gemmatimonadales bacterium | reverse complement strand
GGCGCAGCTGGTCCAGCTGGTACGCCGCGATGGCCCGCACCTGCGGCATCCCGGCTTCGATCGCGAGATCCATCAGCCGCTCCACCACCACCCGTTGCACGGCGCGATCGATCTCCGCGTGATAGGCATTGGCGGGCGAGGGAGCGAAGACGGCGCCGAGCACGCGGTCGATCACGTCCTCCAGTCCCGGCAGCGAGGGATCGAGCGCCCGCTGCTGTACCAGGCGGGCGGCCCGGGTCTCGTCGAACACCAGCGACGTTACCAGGTCGGCGGCGGAGGTCGCCGGCTGGACCGCGTCGAAGACCAGGCCGGTTTCCCGGTCGAATAGCTCACGGGTGGCTTCATACCCCGAGGGGCGCGGCGGCAGCACCTTGAGCACGTGGGTGGGCAGCGCCAGTTCCTTCGCCTGCAGGGTGGCCAGCACCGCATCGAGCGCTTTGCGCTGGACCGGCGCCGGCACCGGCTGAGGCGGTTCCTGTCCGTCTCCCCGCAGCGCATAGGTATACGCCACGCCGCCCACCAGCTTCACCGCGGCTTCGACCTGGTAACGGTGGTGCAGGTAGAGCGGCACCAGCGCTTCTTCCAACGTCGCCAGTGGCATGCCGCGGCGAATGGTGTTTTCGCCGAAGCGCGAGAGGGCCACCCGGCGCACTTCCATCATCCGGCTGAGTTCGGCCGCGGGATCGCTCGCATTGTCCCACAGGTGGGCCCCGGGATGGGCGCTCCCGGGGGGCCGCGCATCCTGGTCGGTCAGGAACGTCAGACCCCGGCCCCGCGCCTCGGTGAGGATCCGGTCCAGCGCCGATTTTTCATCCGTTCCCTCCGGGAAATCCTGGTAGCCCCAGGTAATCGCCACTTTGTCCCAGGCGCCGATCCCTTCGAGGTACGCATCCGAGAGGTCGATGCGGCCATCCGAGGCCAGCCGGATGTGCGGGTGGGGGTAATCCATCACCGAGGCCCGTCCCTGGGTGCTGGCGATGTAGTTGTGGGCCAGGCCCAGGGTATGTCCTACCTCGTGTGCCGAGAGCTGGCGGATCCGGGCCAGCGCCATCGCCTCGGCTTCGGGCGAGCGCTCGGTCCCCTCGGCATAGGGGGAGAGCAACCCTTCGGCCAGCAGGAAATCCTGGCGCACCCGGAGCGAGCCTAACGATACGTGACCCTTGATGATCTCACCCGTGCGCGGATCGGTCACGCTGGAGCCGTAGCTCCAGCCGCGGGTGGCGCGGTGGATCCACTGGATCATGTTGTACCGGACGTCCATCGGGTCGGCGCCGTCCGGCAGCAGCTCGATCCGGAAGGCGTTGCGGTATCCCGCCGCTTCGAACGCCTGGTTCCACCAGCGCGCGCCATCCAGCAGCGCCTTCCGGACCGGCTCGGGAACGCCGGGATCGAGGTAGTACACGATCGGCTCCACCGGATCGCTGACGGCCGCGGAAGGATCCCGTTTCTCCAGCCGGTGGCGGGTGATGAACCGGCGAGTCACCGGCTCCGGAAACGGCGCGGCATAATCGGCATACGTGAAATCGAAGTACCCCGCCCGGGGATCGAAAGCCCGGGGCGAGTAACCGGGACCGGGAAGCTCGATGAACGAATGTCGCTGGCGAACCGTGATCGCTTCCGGCGTGGGGGTCACCTCGCGCACCCAGCTGCCCGGCTGGTCGCCGCTGAAGGTGAGCGTTACCTCGAGTTCGGTGTTCCTGGGGAAGGCCTTGGTACTCGGCAGGTACACCGCGCTCCGCGCCGGGTCGAGCCGCCAGGTGCCCTGCCGGGCGCGCGCCAGGGCCGGAATCACTCCGTATCCGTCACGCAGAGCGAATTCGGTGGCGTCCACCAGGACCCGGCCGTCGCTCTCGGCTTCGACCTTGAACCCCCAGAGCGCCGAGCTGGCGAAGGATTCCTCGACCGCCCGCCGCTCCGCCGGGTTGTCGGTCTGCTCCGCGCGATACCGGAGATTCGGCTGGACCATGAGGACCTTGGGTCCTACCCGGTCGAACCGCACAATGCGTTCCCCCCCCAACTGGCTCCGGTCGAGCCCGATGTCGTTCGAGCCGATCCCGGCGGGGAGGGAAACGACGTACAGGAGCTCGCGGCCGGGGTTCAGTTCGAGAAAGACCTTCCCGCCGGTGCTGTCCCAGTACACCGGCACGAACCCGTCCAGCTTACGCATCGGACGAGTCTTCTCGGCTATGCCGGGGGTTTGCGCGGCGAGAGTGGAGGCAAAGAGGAGGGAAAGGCTGCAAAGCAGCTGACCGCTGGCAGCGGATCGCTGGAGGCGCATGGTAATCCGGTCCCGTAATGAAGTGACAGAGCGGGACCAATATATACGAAACGGCGGCAGGACCGCCGCGAACCTACATCTGGCGTTTGGACTGCTGGATGGTCTGACGGATGCGGGCGACCAGGTCGGGGGGAGCGGAGATGCGACGGAGCTTTTCCTTCAGGGCACAGAGGACGCCGGCTTCGAACTGGAATTCACGGGCACAGACCTCACAGAGCGCCAGGTGCTCTTCCACGTGCCGGATCTCGTCGGGCGCGAGCTCCCGGTCGAGGTAGTCTTCGAGCCGGGCGAAGGCCTGCGCGCAATCGAAGTGGGACGGCTGATTCACGGTCTGGTCTCCGGCGTCGCCGAGCCGACGATGCCCCGCTCCTGGGCGATGGTCCAGAGGGCCTTCTGCAGCAGTCTCCGGGCCCGGTGCAGTCGCGAGCGTACGGTCCCGATGGGTACGTCGAGAATCTCCGCGATCTCCTGGTACGGCAGGTCCTGCATGAAGTAGAGCGTGGCCGCGGCCCGGAAGTCATCCGGCAGCGATTGCAGGGCCCGCTCCACCACCTCCGCGTCCATCCGGTCCACCAGCGCGGTAGCGCTGTCCTCGCTCGGCTTCATTCCCGCAAGTTCGGCCTGCTCGAACAGATACATCTCCGGTGTCTCTTCCAGTTCGACGGCCACGCCGGCGCGGCGCTGCCGGCGATAGTTGGAGTAGAAGCGGTTCAGCATGATCCGGTAGAACCACGCCCGGAAGTTGCTGCCCGCGGTGAAGCTGCCAAAGCCGCGATGGGCCAGCAGGGCCGCATCCTGCACCAGGTCCTCCGCGTCGGCGGCGTTTCCGGTCAGACGCAGGGCGGTGCCATACGCCTGGTCCAGCACGGGTACCAGCAGGGTCTCGAAATCGACTGTCGGCCGAGGGCCGTCCACACTACCGTCCGTCATGACGGGGAGAGTAGCTCAGCCGGACGCCCGGGCGCAACGTCGACTGCTGTGGAATGCCCGCTGTTGACGGAAAGTTCCCCGGTGGGAGGGGCGAAGGGGCCGCGGAGAGGGGTGAACATCAGAGACAGCCGCGCATCGACCAAGGCTTGCATTCGAAGCGGGAATCATTAACTGGAAAAAGTCGTTAGGAGCAGACCATGTCGCTGACACTGGCCACCTGGCTGGCCCGGACCACCGCCCTCTACCTGACGCTCGGGCTGGCCTTTGCCATCCCGTTCGCCTTCGGGTGGGCCGCGCGGCTCGACCCGGGCGCCCGCGGCAGCTCGGTGGGATTCCGCCTGCTGCTTCTCCCCGGCGCCACGCTGTTATGGCCCTGGCTCGTTGCCCGGATGATGCGAAGCCGACCCGGAGCCGGGTCATGAACCGGCCGCTCCGGCGCGCTCATTTGATCATCGTGGTCCTGGTCGCGGGGGCGGTGGTTCCGGTGCTCCTCCTGGCCCTCTTTG
>DASTEX010000043.1:0-15266 GCA_035709185.1 Gemmatimonadales bacterium | reverse complement strand
TTCCCTCGCGGCCCGCACCGCTCCTACTCTTGGACGTGTTTCGCGCCCTGATCGGTCTCGCACTCTGCCTCACGGCCTGCGCTCCCACGGCCGGCCGCCGGGGGAACACCGTCATCCTCGCCTCGGGCGCGGATCTCCAGGGGGTTAATCCCCTGCTGACGACCCATCCGCTCGCCCGCCAGGTGCAGCGGTATGCCCTCCTGGTCACGCTCTTCCGGTACGATTCGCTGCTCCATCCCGAACCTTACCTGGTACGGAGCTGGGAGTGGTCGGCCGACAGTACCGAGCTGACGCTGCTGCTGCACTCGGAGCTTCGCTGGCACGATCGGGTGCGCACCACCGCCTACGACGTGGCGTGGACCCTCGACGCGGCCCGAGACCCCGCCACCGGCTACCCGCGTCAGTCCGAGTTGGCCTCGCTCAGGGAGGTCGAGCCGTTCGACGATACGACCGTCGTACTCCGGTTCGGAGGGGCGCAGGAGGGTATTCCCGATGTCCTGACCGATCTCGCCATCCTGCCGGAGCACCTGCTGGGAGGAGTTCCGCCGGCAGAGATGCGTCAGGCGCCCTGGAACCGGCAGCCGGTAGGGAACGGACCATTCCGTTTCGTGGCTTACCAGCCGAACCGGCGCTGGATCTTCGAAGCCAACCCCGAGTTCCCGCCGGAAATGGGCGGCCCGCCCCTGCTGCGCCGGTTCGTCATTGCGGTGGTCGACGAACCGACCACCAAGCTGGCGGCACTGACGTCGGGTGAGCTGGATCTGGCCGGCATCCATCCGGGACACGCGAACTTCGTGCGGCGGGACCCGCGGCTCCGGGTCCTCGATTATCCGCTGCTGTTCACCTACGCCCTCGTGTTCAACCTCCGGCGGCCGCCGTTCGACAGCCTCCCGATCCGGCGGGCGCTGTCCCTGGCGATCGACCGGCACTCCATTGTCGAAGGTGCCCTCTTCGGCTTCGGAACCCCCGCTGCCGGCCCGTTGCCTCCCCCGCTCGCGGACACTGCCGACCCGGTACCGCTCTTTGCCCCCGGACGGGCCATTCCCCTGGTGGGTGATGGGCCGCTCCGGTTCGAGCTGTTGACGGTCGGGAGCGGCGAGGCCGCTCTGGAGCAGATGATCCAGGCCCAGCTCGCCCTCGTCGGTATCCGGGCCGAGATCCGACAGATCGAGCTCTCCACCTTCCTTGACCGGGTGGAGGGACCCTCCCACGATTTCCAGGCCGCGGTCATGGGCGTCTCCGGCAATCTGGGCCTGGGGCATCTGGCCCCGCTGGCGGCGCTCAGTGGTTTGCGCCCGGAGCCCGACCACGAGAGACTTGTCCGGCTGTTTGCCGACTCGCTTCCCGCGCTCTTCCTCTATCACGCGCGCGGCGTGCAGGGCATCAATCGCCGGGTGAAAGGCGTCCGCATGGATCTCAGGGGTGAGCTGGCGACCTTGTCGCAATGGCGCGTGGATGACCGGTAACGGCGCGACGTTCCACGCCTCCGCGCCGGTGCGGCTGGACTTCGCCGGAGGCTGGACCGATGTCGCACCCTTCGCCTGGGAGGAGCACGGGGTGGTAGTGAATGCCGCCATCGAGCTGCGCTCGTATGCCGACTTGCGCCCGGGCGGGGACTGCTATCAACTCGTCTCGGAGGACCTGGGCCAGACCCTGGAGCTCCGCGGCCCCGAGGCGCTGGTCAGCAACGGAGAGCTCGATCTGATGAAGGCCGCGCTGCGCCGGATGAGCATGGGCTACGCGGCCCTGCGAACCCGTTCCCAGGTTCCGCCCGGGTCGGGCCTGGGCAGCTCCGGCGCCCTGGATGTGGCCCTCGTCGCCGCGCTCGATGCGGCTCGGGGAATCAGCCGGCCGGCCCGGGAGCTGGCCGAGGAGGCCTGGCAGCTGGAAACCGTGGATGCGGCGCTGGCCGGGGGCAAGCAGGATCAGTACGCCGCGGCGCTGGGAGGGTTCCACCGGCTGGAGTTCCAGCGCGACCAGGTGAAGGTCACCCCGCTGCGGCTGGCGGCGGACTTCGTCGCCGAGTTGGAGCGCCGGGTCATCGTCTGCTACACCGGCACTTCGCGCATTTCCTCCACCACCATCGCGCGCGTCATGGGACGCTACCGCGCCCGGGAGGCCGAGGTGGTGAGTGCCCTGCGCACCATGGCGGAGGTGGCCCTGGAAATGGCGGAGGCCCTGGAAGCGGCTGACCTCCACCGGGTGGCGCGGCTGCTCACCGCCAACTGGCGGCAGCAGCAGCGACTCGATCCCGGCATGCAGACCCCGTCCATGGCACGGCTGGAGGATCGGCTGGGCCAGGCCGGAGCGTTAGGCGGAAAAGCGGCCGGAGCCGGCGCCGGGGGATCGATGTTCTTCCTGCTGGGCGGGCCGAGGGGCCCGGCGGAAGAGGCCGCGCGCGAGGCCGGCGCGACCGTCCTTCCGTTCACCTGGGCCCGGGAAGGGGTGAAAGTCTGGTGAAGGTCGCGGGGTTTACCTCCACCGGGAGCAAGCGCCCCGAGGCCCTCTTCGGCGGCAGCGACCCTGCATTACCGCTCCGCATGGTGCAGAGCACCGGCTGCCGGGTCGAGGACCTGCATGGCAAAGCCTACCTCGACTTCATCATGGCCCTGGGAGCAGTGGCCCTGGGTTATGGACACAGCGCGGTCAACCAGGCGGTCATCGATGCGGTCGAACGGGGCGGGATCGGTCCGGTATCTCCCCGGGACGAGGAAGAACTGGCCCACGAGCTCGGCGAACTCATGCCGTGGCTGGAGCAGGTGCGCTTCCTCAAAACCGGCGCGGAAGCGGTGGCTGCGGCGGTGCGTCTGGCGCGGGTGCACACCGGGCGCGACCACGTGTTAGGCTGCGGGTATCATGGGTGGCTGGACTGGTGCAGTACGGCTGCCGGAGTGCCCGCCGCGGTCAGGGATCTGTACGCCGCCATCCCGCACAACGGGATCGGCGCCGGTCGGGAGGCAATCCGCCGCGCCGGCAGCCGGCTCGCCTGTGTCGTCCTGGAACCGGTGGTGGAAGCGGCTCCGGATCCGGACTGGCTCGAGGTGGTACGGGAAGAAACCCGCCGCGCAGGCGCGATCCTCATCTACGACGAAATCAAGACCGCCTTCCGGGTTGACCTCGGCGGAGCGGTCCAGCGCTGGGGCGGCGACCCGGACCTGGTGGTGGTGGGGAAAGCCATCGCGAACGGCTATCCTCTTGCCGCCGTCGGCGGGCGGGCCGAAATCATGGAGCGAGTGCAGGACACCTGGATCTCGTCCACCACCGCCACCGAGTTTGTTTCCCTGACCGCGGCCCGCGCCACGCTGCAGGTAGCCTGCCGGGAACGTTTACCCCAACGACTGGGGCTGCTGGGTGCGCGACTGTACGCCGGGCTCGAGGACCTGGCAGCCCGGTTTCCCGCTCGCGTCGCCGGGGTCGGGGGCATCGCCGAGCTGTGCTACCTGCGATACCATGACGACGGCTTCAGTCAGCAGGTGGCGCGGCACTGTGCCCGGAGGGGCCTCCTCTTCAAGCGCTCGGCGTACAACTTCGTATCGCTGGCGCATGACGAGCACACCGTGGATGAAGCGCTGGGAACCCTGCAGGACGTGCTGCAGGAACTGGACTGAATCAGGGAACCCCGCCCATGCTGATCGACGTCCACGCCCATTTCCTGCATGCCGGCTCCCCCCGGGCCGATTGGGCCGAACGTAACAGCAGCCGGATGCGGGCGTGCGAACGCATGAACGTGACCTGGCAGGTTGGATCGGTCCTCGGCAGCTGGGGTCGCACGTCGCCGACCTATTTCCCGTCGCCCGAGGATGTCGTGGCGGGCAACGACGTCATGATCGCGGTGACCCGGCAGTATCCCGACCGGGTGCGGGGATACGCCTGCGTGAATCCCAACTACACCGATCACGCACTGGCGGAGCTCGACCGCTGCCTTCAGGCCGGAATGATCGGCGTGAAGCTCGCGGCCAGCCGCCGGGCCAACGATCGGCTGCTCGATCCTGTCTGTGAGGCGGCCCGGCGCCACGGCCTTCCCGTCCTGCAGCACATCTGGCAGCATCGCCGGCACGACTGGCCCGAACAGGAGGCGTCCGACGCGGTGGAGCTGGGGGAGCTGGCCCAGCGGCACCGGGAGGTGGCGTTCATCCTGGCCCACATCGGCGGTGGGGGAGACTGGATCCACTCGCTCCGGGCGGCCCGCGACCTGCCTAACGTCTTCGTCGACCTGTCGGGCAGCGGCATCGACGGCGGGATGCTGGAAGCCTGTCTCCAGGCGGTCGGGGTGGACCGATTGCTGTGGGGAGCGGATATCACGCTCGACACCGGCTGGGCCAAGCTGCGCTATCTAGAGCATCTGCTCCGGCCGGATCAGCTCGAGCGGGTCGCCTGGCGCAACGCCGCCGGGATCTTTCCACCCGGCAGCTTCGAGCCCCGTTGACCATGCGCATCGACGTCAACGCCTTTCTGGGCCAGTATCCGTTCCGTCGCCTGCCGGAAACGGCGCCTACCGCCCTGCTCCAGGCGATGGATCGCACCGGTATCGACCAGGCGTGGGTTTCTCATCTCTCGGCGATCTACTGGCGGGATCCGACGGAAGGAAACGCCACCCTGTACCAGGCAACCGCCCACGAGTCCCGGCTCCGCCCCGTCCCGGCGGTCCACCCCGAGCTGCCCGGGTGGCAGGAGGTGCTGACGGAAGCGGTGGACCGGGAAGCGCCCTGCGTCCGCTGCGACCCAGCCTTCTACGGTCTGCATCCGGCCGGGAACGAGCTGCGCGCGCTGGCCCGCGAATGCGGCCGCCGGCAGATCCCGCTGCTCATGGCCGTCCGGCTGGAGGACAGCCGGCAGCGTCACCCGAACGACCGGACCGACACCCTGGCGCCCTGGGCGGTGCGCGCGCTGATCCGTTCCGACCCGGCGGTCCGGCTCATCATCACCCACGCCGACCGCGATTTCGTCGACCAGGTGCACTTCGGTTCTACTCCGGAAGAGGCCCGCCGGATTCTCTGGGACATCTGCTGGGTCTGGGGACCACCCGAGGAACACTTGAACCAGCTGATCCATACGGTGGGCATCGACCGCTTCACCTTCGGGACCGGGATGCCGATGCGGCTGCCGGAGGGAGCGGTCTGCAAGCTGGACCTGCTCGACCCGACCCCGGATCAGCGCCGGGCCATCGAGTCTGAGAACCTCCAGCGCCATTGTCGATTGACAACTGACAATTGACGGTTGCAGCCACGCCGATCGTGGCAGGGCCGCGACGCAATCGCCAATTGTCAATTGTCAGTCATCAATGGCTCACCGCAGCCATTCATCGAGCCGGGACTTCACGAAGTCGTCGTCGGCCAGGTGCGGATAGGCCTCCAGCACCCGGTTGATCTGGCGCATCTGCCCCGGTGAGAGATCGTCCCGGGGATCGAGGCACCAGCGTCCCCGCATCAGGCCCTGGCGCCGCAGCATCTCGTTGATTCCGGGAATGCAGCCCTGGAAGCCGTTCGCCGCGTCGAAGATCGCTCCATTGGCGTCGGTGATGTGGCTGGCCAGGCCGAGCAGGCCGGACGGGATCCCGCGGGAGGTGCGCCGGCGCGCCAGAACGTGATGGATGCGCCGGAGCAGCTTGACCGCTTTCGACGTCCAGAAGGCCCAGTGTCCCAGCAGACCCCCCACCATCCGGATCCGCCGGGGACGCTGTCCGCCTTGGCGGAGCACCGGATAGGTGGTCAGCAGATCGAGGACGATGTGGTCGTCGTTCCCGGTATAGAGCGCTACCCGCCGCCCCGAATCGGCCACCGCGCGGATCACGTCCCAGGTGTCATAACGGTTGAAGGGCGCCACTTTGATCGCCAGAACGCTGTCGATCTCCACCAGGCGGCGCCAGAAGTCGTAGCCGAGCACCCGGCCGCCCACCGCGGGCTGGAGATAGAACCCCATCAAGGGAATGACCTCAGCCACAGCGCGGGCATGCGACAACAATTCGGCCGTCGAGGCCCGTGGCATCGAGCCGAGGCTCAACAGGCCGAGATGATAGCCCAGGTCGGAGGCCACTCGGGCTTCCTGCACGGCCTGGCGGGTTCGCCCCACGATCCCGGCGATCCGGATGACCGGCCGCCTCAACCGCGACTCGCGTGCAGCAATGGTCTCCGCGGCCAGCTCGAGGACCGGTCGAAAGAGTCCCACCCGCGGGTCGCGGATCGCGAACTGGGTAGTGTGAACCCCCACCGCCAGCCCGCCCGCCCCCGCGTCGATGTAATAGCGGGTCAGCGCCCGCTGCCGGCGCTCATCCAGCCGGCGCGATGGCGTCAGCGCCAGCGGGTGTGCCGGAATGACCGTTCCCGCGAGCAGAGCACGCCGGAGTGGATACGGAAGGCCCTCAGACACTCATCCCCCTGCTCTCAGCCTTCCCGTAATTCTGCAATCTGCACTCTGCACTCTGCATTCAGTATCGTCCTTCCCGCATTTCGAAATGCGTCGGCTTCCCCAGTGACTCGCCACCCGTCTTCACCCACTCGGCAACCCGGTCGATCATTTCGTCCACACCGGTGGGCGGAGGGCCGAAGAGCTGTTCCAACAGTCGGGCGTTGCTCAGGAGCGCGGTGGCCGCCTCCTCCCCCCGGAAGCGCGCGTCCACTCCGAAACGTCGGGCGAACTGCTCCGCCAGCCAGCGGACCCGGAGGGCCGGCCGGCCCGTGACGTTGAGGATAAAGGGCGGCGTCTGGCAGCGACCCAGGCACCGGAGCGCGATCTCATTGGCGTCACGCTGCCAGATCACATTGACCCATCCCATGGCAACGTCTACCGGAACACCGGCTTGCACCTGGTCGGCGAGGTCCCGCAGCACGCCGTACCTGGGCTCGACGGCATAATTCAGCCGGAGGATTGCCATTCTGGTCTGGTGGCGCCGGGAAAAGAACTCGAGCACCCGTTCCCGGGCCAGCGCCGACTGGGCATATTCGCCGACCGGGCCCGGCGTCGTGGCCTCGTCGGGTCCCTCACCCGCCACCGGTGTCAGCGGATACACGTTACCGGTAGAGAAGGCCACGATCCGCGATCCGCGATAACGCTCGGCCACCACGCCGGGGACATAGGCATTGGCGGCCCAGGTGCGGCCCGCATCCTCCGAAGTCCCGAACTTCTGCCCGACCATGTAGACCACGTCCGGCGCATCCGGCAGGGCGTGGACCGCGGCCCGTTCGAAGAGGTCACAGGCGACGGTGCGGACGCCCTGTTCCTCCAGAGCGCTGCGCACGGTTCCATCGGAGAACCGCGATACCGCGATGACCTCGTGAGAAAGGCCCAGCTGGGCGAGCGACCGCCGCGCCATCCGAGCCAGCGTAGGCCCCATCTTCCCGCCGGCTCCCAGGATGATCAGGGGCCCCTCGAGGGACCGGAGATCGTGGAGCAGCGCCGGGGTGGGACGGGAGAGCTCTTCGTCGAGGGACATATGCGGCTATCAGCGATCAGCGATCAGCTATCAGCTACTCAAACGGCACCGGCATGAAGGTCAGTACGAACACCGCCACGCAGGCGAGCGCGACCAGCCAGCGGCTTCGCGGCACCCGCCGTTTCGGAACCATCACCGCCGGATGACCGATTCGTCCCCCACCAACCAGAAACGCAAAGATCACCCATACGTACCACATGGGAGTGCGCTGGGCCAGCCACAGCAGACCAACCACGGCGAGCAGGGCCACCCGAGGCTGCTGGCGTCCCAGCATGCCGTAGGTGACGTGGCCGCCGTCGAGCTGGCTCAGGGGAATGAGGTTGAGGCCGGTGACGAACATACCGACCCATCCGGCAAAGGCGGGAAGGCTCAGGTGGACGGCCTCGGTTCCCGGAACCAGCCAGTCGCGGAGAAACCGGGTAAGGAGCGACTCGCCGAGAAAGAGCGGGGTTCCCGAAAGGGTGACATAACTTGGCGCCGAGCCGAGGACGATAGGAATCCGCTCCGAGGTGGTGTAGCCCCAGATCAGAACCGCGAGCGCCACCACAAACCCGGCCAGCGGCCCGGCAGCCCCGACATCGAGCAGCTGTCGCCGGTCGACCAGCGGGCTTCGAACCCGGATGAATGCTCCCAGGCTCCCGATCGGTGAAATGGTAGGAGGGATCGGAATGAAAAAGGGGGGCGTTGTATCAATTCCGTAACGCCGGGCGGTCAGATAGTGCCCCAGCTCGTGTATTAATAGGATGGCGAGAAGGGGAAGCCCGAACGACCATCCCTGGAGGAGGACCAGCCAGTCGCGCTGGACGGCCTGAACGAAGAACTCCCAGGCCGCGATGAAGGTACCCCAGAACCCCGGCCGCCCCGGTGGCTCATAGCTGCCGGCCAGGATGGCCCCGGCCCCGAGGGTGCAGAGGATGGTGAGGGCGATGAGGACGCCATGGACCAGCCACCGGGGGTGGGTGGTGCTCACCGGACGCACCAGCACCAGGTGTCCCCGGGACTGGTCGAGCCAGTACCACTTGCCGGGCCAGCGCTTGAGGGCCTCGGACAGGCTGGCGGACCCCCGGGAAGCGGGGGCCACAATGGCGTCGATGATTTCCCGGCTCCCGGCCGGCATCAGCCGCCAGGCCGTGAAGTGGGGGGTCAGCTCCTCCACGGACGCTCTTGACGGCAACGTCGCGGGCCGTTAATGTCCCGCAATCCGGCAGGCATCACGCGAATCCCCCTGACGAGTCACGTATCCGCATCTCCGGCAGCGCCGGAGCGCCAATCATATACCAAGATCAAAGTCTGACACCCATCCCGATCATCCAGGCGGTCGCCGGCCCAGAAGCCAGCGACCCGATGGAGTGCCCCCCGTGGACATTGCCGAACTGAAACAGAAATCGGTGGCCGAGCTGCACGAGCTGGCCCAGCAACTGAACATCTCGAACTACTCCGGCCTCCGCAAGCAGGATCTGATCTTCCGGATCGAGCAGGCCCTGCTCGAGACCGACACCGTCATCCGCGGGGAGGGGGTGCTGGAGATTCTGCCCGAAGGCTACGGCTTCCTCCGGAGCCAGGACTGGAACTACCTCTACGGCCCCGACGACATCTACGTCAGCCCGAGCCAGATCAAGCGGTTCGATCTCCGCACCGGGGATACGGTCAAGGGTCAGGTCCGGCCGCCCAAGGAAGGGGAGCGGTACCTGGCGCTGCTCAAGGTGGAACAGGTCAACTTCGAGGAACCGGAGAAGACCAAGCACCGCATCGCGTTCGACAACCTCAAGCCGCGCTACCCCGACAAGCGGATCCGGCTCGAGCGCAAGACCGGCGATCTGTCGATGCGGGTGGTCGACCTGCTGGCGCCCATCGGCAAGGGCCAGCGGGGTCTCATCGTCGCGCCTCCCAAGGCCGGCAAGACCATCCTGCTCCAGAAGCTGGCCAACGCCATCACCGAGAACCATCCGGAGTGCGTGCTCATCGTGCTGCTGATCGACGAGCGGCCCGAGGAAGTCACCGATATGCAGGAGAACGTGCAGGCCGAGGTGATCGCCTCGACGTTCGACGAGCCGGCCGACCGGCACGTGCAGGTGGCCGACATGGTCATCGAAAAGGCCAAGCGCCTGGTGGAGCATGGCCGCGACGTGATCATCCTGCTCGATTCCATCACCCGTCTGGCCCGGGCCCACAACGTGGTGGTGCCCCATTCCGGCAAGATTCTCTCGGGCGGCGTCGACGCCAACGCGCTCCAGAAGCCCAAGCGGTTCTTCGGGGCGGCCCGGAACATCGACGGCGGCGGCTCGCTCACCATCATCGGCACCGCCCTGATCGAAACCGGCAGCCGCATGGATGAGGTCATCTTCGAGGAGTTCAAAGGCACCGGCAACAGCGAGCTGGTGCTCGACCGCCGATTGGCCGACCGGCGCATCTGGCCTGCCATCGACGTGCAGAAGTCGAGCACCCGGAAGGAGGAGCTCCTGATGGACAAGGACGAGCTCAGCCGCACGTATCTGTTGCGGAACTTCCTGTCCGACATGCCGACGGTGGAAGCGATGGAATTCCTGCTGGAGCGGATGAAGCGCACCAAGTCCAACAAGGAATTCTTCGCGACCATGAACCAGTAATGACGGGCGGGCAGGCGGGCGGGCGGGCGGGCGGTGAACCTCCTATCCCGTCTGTCGGCCGGGTCCTCGGAGTCGACTGGGGCGAGATCCGGATCGGTCTCGCCCTTTCTGATGAAACCCAGCTGCTCGCTTCGCCCCTCGAGACCCTGACCCGCAGGCCGGGGAAGCGCTTTCCCATGCCTCGATTCCTGGAACTCGTGGCGCTGCATCATCCGGTGGGGGTAGTGGTCGGGCTGCCGCTGACGCCCGAGGGCGAGGAAGGCCCCGCCGCCGCCCTGGCCCGGGAGGTGGCCGGGCTCATCCGCCACCGGACCGCGCTGCCGGTCGTTCTCTGGGATGAAAGGATGAGCACGGCCCGGGCGCTGGGCGCCATTCGTACCGTGGGCGGCTCCACCAGGGGTCGCCGCGAGGACGTCGACGCGCTGGCCGCGTCGGTGCTGCTGCAGCACTGGCTCGACGCCCGACGGGGCTCCCGGTCGGGCTGACGGGGCCGCTCCTTTGTTTTCCTCAGTGCCTGATCAGAGATCGGGGATACGCCAGTTCC
Organism: Gemmatimonadales bacterium; assembly: GCA_035709185.1. GTDB lineage: Bacteria > Gemmatimonadota > Gemmatimonadetes > Gemmatimonadales > GWC2-71-9 > SZUA-320. The sequence goes on along the minus strand of DASTEX010000043.1, from coordinate 4,687 downwards.
ACCGGGCACGCCACGGAACCCTTAGGACCCACCGTCACCGACACGGTGTCGACCGGCAGGGCGAACCTGACCACCGCGACCTCCCCCGCTGCCAGGATCACTGTTGCCGTATCTGATCCGGAGGCCCGGACCGCGGAGCTGCATGACCTGGGGAGGGTGTCAGCTTTGGCGAAGACGACCAGTTCACCCGCCCCTCCGGCGGGCGATCCCACCAGTATCCCGGTCCGACTTCGTGAGTCCGGCTCCACCCGGGCCACCCCGGCCTGCACCAGACGTCCCTTCCCGAGAACCTGCCCCGAGTCGACCGGAAGGAGGCGTCCATCGGCGTAGTGGTAGGTCCGGTCTACCACCAGGGCACCAGCGCCGATCGCCAGTCCCATCCCGGCAGCCGTGAGCCCCCCGCGGCCGAGACGGCTCCAGGATACGCCCGGGGACAGGAACTGGGCCCGGTAGCGGACAAAGGGGATGGCGGCGATGGGCGTAAGCAGGAACCAGTAAGGGAACAGGTATCTCGGCTGCGCCTCCCCCAGCAGGCAGAGCGCGACGACGAGTGCACCACAGGTTATCAGCGGCAGCTCGAACCTGCGATCGCGGGGACCAACGAGATGGAGGATGAGCCCGACGATCGCCGCGGCGAGGAAGAAGGCCGCCATGGCAACGGTAGCCGGTCCGGCAGCCCGGCGGACCATTCGACGAACGACAGGTGGGCCTTCAGATCCGGAGTCGGTACCGGATGGCGGCAGGTAGAACCAGAGCTGGAAACCGAGTTGATGCAGCAGACTCACCCGGCGCAGGTAGTTCGGGACTCGGGCGGCAGGCCGGTCGGCGAAGTCGGAAAGCACTCGGGCCTTCCCGAAGTCGCGTACCTCGGGAGTGGTCATCCGGGAGAAGGTGCGCCACAGGCGTCCGATAGCGGGGTTTGTCCCGGACGAGGTGGAGCTGGCATAGGCCGCCAGCCAGAACCAGCGATGCCGCTCCCGGATGCTGCCGGAGGATATCTCCAGCGTTGCGTCCAGAACGCGGTTACCCAGCGACATCAGCGCGACCGGCACACCGACCATGAGCAGAACCCGGCGGCCTGCGACTCTCCAGGACCAGCCAGCAGCCGGAAGTACCGCGACCAACGTGGCAGCGACCATCAGGAAGGGAGCCAGCCCCCGCTGCAGGTCCAGAAGGAACAGGACCAGGCCCAGGCCGCACGCGGTTGCGAGCGGCCCCCAGATCTTCGACACCGGGGATCGCTCCCACCGATCGAGCCGGTCCAGTAACAACAGAGCGCCAAGGAGGAACAGGGTACCCGCGATGTCGTGGGTCGGGATCTCGGCCGCCAGAGTGGGTTCGGGCGCCACGGTCGCAATGAAAAGTCCCAGGGCAGCGGCCGCCGCCCCCAGGTGCCGGCGCGCCAACCGGTACGCCAGCAAGGAGGTCACAGCCAGAGCCACGCAATTTGCGACCTGGTAGGACAGCGCGCGGCCGTGGCTCAGAAAGGCTAACGGCGTGAGGAACGGGAGGGCCCGCAGTTGCTCGATGTCAGCTGGTCGTTCCGTCCCGGGTGACTCCGCCATCCGGAGGGCAAACCGCCACATGTCCCTGAAATCGGTCGTGGCCGGCTCGTCCAGTACGAGCACGTATCCGAGACGGAACAACAATCCCGCTGCGATAAGCGCACCGGCAAATACATCAACCCGCTCCGCCGGCATCTGGCGAAGCCTGGCACCGAGCCAGACCGCGGCGGCAAGAAGGAAACCGGCTCCGAAAACCGCGGGGAGGCTTCGGGCAAGCTGAGGCACGGTAAGCCAGAGACCGCCGACACACCCGGCGAGCAGGGTGCTCGCAAAGAGCACGTCCAGGGCGCTGCCTCGGACCGTTGGGGCCCACCCTGACTCAACCGAAGCGCGTTGCCCGTCCTCCTGCACCGGAGCCCTTTCTGAGGGTGGTTGACGGTCGGCCGGCGGAGACTACCCTTCGATCCTTCAAGTCCGGGAGAGGTCAGTATCCAGGCATATTCTACTGGTTGGAGCTGAAGAGCGCCCAGCCCGGCCTTGATCCTGCTGGGAATGACACAAGACCGGAGGCCACCGGAGCCGGCGGCGGGACGGAAGCGAAGGCAACGGAGGAGCATGACGGCCCGAGCGAAGTACCGGAATCGAACAGTGATCGCCCTGCTCCTCCTCGCCGCCTGCGCTGGTCGCCGGCCGGTCGAGAAGGTCACGGTCCCGCCCGGCGCCTCCCTCCGCCAGGTGGAGGACTCCCTCGCGGTGCACGGCCTCGTCTGGCGCCCGTGGTTCCGTCTGGTGGCCAAGCTGGGGCGGTTCGAGCGCAGCTTGAAGCCGGGTGTCTACCAGTTCGCGCCCGGAACATCCTCGCTGGCCATCCTCCGCGACCTCCGCGACGGCCGGTTCCTCAGCGTAAAGGTGACTGTGCCGGAGGGCCACACCATCTACGATATTGCTGCCGCCGGTTCTACTGGCCTCGGCTTTCCCCGGGATTCGCTTCTGGCGGCAGCGCGGGATCCGGGTCTGCTCCGGAAGTACGGGATTCACGCGAACACCGCGGAAGGGTATCTCGCGGCGGACACGTACTTCGTGCCGGCCCACTCCTCGGCCCGGGAGCTGGTCGGCATGATGCTGGAGCAGTTCCGCGCTCGCTGGGATCCCGCCTGGGACGCGGAGCTGGAGCGCCGGGACCTGACTCGCCACGAAGCGCTGACCCTGGCCTCGATCGTGGAAGCGGAGGCGCGAGTGGATGAAGAGCGTCCGATCATCGCCGCCGTCTATCTCAACCGGATCCGGATCGGGATGCCGCTCCAGGCCGATCCCACGGTGCAGTACGCCATGATGCAGCAGACCGGCGAACGGAAGCCGAGGCTGTACTACAACGATTATCGGTTCGAGTCACCCTACAACACCTACCTGATGCGGGGACTCCCGCCGGGCCCCGTCGGCGCTCCCAGCCGCGCCAGCATTCTCGCCGTCCTCCGCCCCGCGGAGGTGCCGTACCTGTATTTCGTGGCCCGCCCCGACGGGCGCCACACCTTCTCGCGGAACTACACCGATCACCTTCGGGCTATTGCCGAGAGCCGACGAGGATCGAAGGCAGCGGAAGGCGGTCGAAGCCAGTAACGACCTCGGCCCGATCCGTCTTCGACTATCTTCGACCGTCTTCGACCAGCTTCGACCGAGTTATGCTCGACAAAGTCTTCCCTGACGCCCGGGCCGCCCTGCACGACGTCACCGACGGCATGACCCTCTTCTGCGGCGGCTTCGGTCTTTCCGGCGTACCCGAGGAGCTCATCTTTGCGCTGCGCGACCTCGGGCCGCGCAACCTGACGTTCGTCAGCAACAATGCCGGTACCACCGAGCATGGCCTGGTCCATCTGCTTAAGAACGGCCAGGTCCGGAAGATGATCTCCAGCTACGTGGGGGAGAACGCGGAATTCGAGAAGCAGATGCTCTCGGGAAAGATCGAAGTGGAGCTCAACCCCCAGGGCACGCTGGCGGAGCGGATCCGGGCCGGCGGCGCCGGGATCCCCGCCTTCTACACCCCCACCGGCGTGGGAACGGTGGTGGCCGAGGGCAAGGAGGTCCGCGAGTTCAACGGCCGGCTCTACGTGATGGAGCGCGGTCTCACCGGCGACTTCGCCCTGGTTCACGCCTGGAAGGGGGACCGCCAGGGTAACCTGGTGTTCCGCAAGACCGCCCGGAACTTCAATCCCATGATGGCCATGGCCGGCCGGATCACGGTGGCGGAGGTGGAACAGCTGGTGGAGCCGGGGGAACTCGACGGAGACCTGATCCATACCCCGGGGATCTTCGTCCAGCGCGTGGTGGTCTGCCGGGAGAATCGCAAGCACATCGAGCGCCGCACGGTGAGGAAAGCGTAATGGATACCCGCGAGCTCATCGTCCGGCGTGCCGCACAGGAACTGCTCTCGCTGTCGCTGGAGACCGGGTACTACGTCAACCTCGGCATCGGCATGCCGACCATGGTGGCCAACCACGTCCCCGAGGGCGTGCCGGTGGTGTTCCAGTCAGAGAACGGAATGCTGGGAGTCGGCCCCTACCCGGTGGCGGGGCGGGAAGATCCCGACCTGATCAACGCCGGGAAGGAGACCGTCTCGGAACTGCCCGGGACTTCCTATTTCAGCAGCGCGGATTCCTTCGCCATGATCCGGGGAGGCCACATCGCGCTGAGCATCCTCGGCGCGCTCCAGGTCTCGGTCAAGGGCGATCTTGCCAACTGGATGGTCCCGGGACGGATGGTGAAGGGAATGGGAGGAGCGATGGACCTGGTAGCCGGGGCCCGGCGGGTGGTGGTCATCATGGAGCATCGCACCCGCGAGGGGCAGCCCAAGATCCTCAATCACTGCACCCTGCCGCTCACCGGCTCCCACTGCGTCCACCGGATCATTACCGAGCTCGGCGTCATGGACGTGACGCCCGCAGGACTCAAGCTGGTGGAGCTGCTGAACGGGACCACCCGGGAGGAAATCCAGGCCGCCACCGAACCCCGGCTGGTCTGAAACGTCACGAATCCCGAACCGCCAGGCCCGCGATTCCCGTTGCATAATCCCGGGCAGCCGCCTCCGGATCGGGAGCCGCCAGGATTCCTGACACGATGGCCACTCCCGCGCCACCGGCGTCGATTACCGCGGGCAGGTCCTCCGGACGAACCCCACCGATCGCAAT
>DASTEX010000042.1:0-3687 GCA_035709185.1 Gemmatimonadales bacterium | reverse complement strand
GCCGGGCCGGAGGGGCGATCCCGGCCGGCTGCGCAGGGTGAGCACCACCATGGTATCGGCCACCACGGCCGCTATCCTCGGCCCACCCGCGACCGGACGCCGGGTGTTCATGGTCGGCAGCACCTGCAGCCACTCGGGCGTGATACTGCTGCTGCCGGCGGCCACCGGGAGCGTCATCGAAAGGGTGGCGGTTCCTGGAATGCAGGTGTCCCGGCAAATGCCGTAGGTGACCTTCACCCCCAGCCGGCCCGAACCGGATGCCAGATCGGGAACCCGGATCCGGGTTCCAAAGGCCACATCTCCCGAATGCACGTGCGTGACCACGCCGGCGACGTCTTCCCGCTGGGGCGTAGGGTAGTCCAGCGGATCGACGGTCCAGCCCTCCGGCAGGCGCCACTCCATGCTGGTGGCAATGCCGCTCTCCCCGGGGTTGCGCCAGTAGATGTGCCATCCCGGTTCCATCTCCAAGCGGATGGCAACGCCGATGTCCTGCCCGGGGTGGGCCGCGGAGCGCTCCGTGACCAGGGAGATGAGCGCGTTGGGATTCCGGACCTGCGACTGCGCCGGGAGGATGCCAGGCATCATCCCGAGCAGCGACCCGCAGGCCGCGATCCTCCAGCCAAGTCTGGTCATCGAGTCCATCCTCAGGGGGCTTCGCCCAGCTGCTGCTTTACCGTCGCAGCCGGCTGCGATGCCAGCTTCAGAATATCGCCTTCCGGGAGGCGGGCCGTCGTCCGGCTCACGAAGACCCGGAGCCGCTGGGCGCTCTGATACAGCTCGTCGGCGATCCGCGGCAATCCGAGCTGCCCCGCCCGTCCTTCACTGGTGAGCCGTTCGATCCGCCCGTCGCGGAGCCGGAGGGGGATGTCGACCGCCAGCATGTTGGCCCGGACCGGAAAGTCCACCAGGAGCTCTCCCGGTTCGAGCCCGGCGCGACGGGCCAGCCGGTCTTCCACCTGTTCCAGGAGACCGGGATCGTCGGTCAGCCATCCCTGGGCCTCCGGCACCTCACTCGCCGGGAGATCGAGGGCCCGTTTGAACAGCCGCCGTTCGCGGATCGCCAGCGCCAGCTGGCTCCGGTCCCGCTCGATCAGCCGCTGCATGAAGGCGTCGTCGGTCAGCTCGGCCACGGCATTGACGGTGATGGTCCCCCGCTGCACCGCCTGGCGGACCGCCCGCTTGAACATGCAGGTGGCGCTCCGCACCGCGTGGTGCCAGTACACGTTGCGGTACATCTGGTACTTGGCGAAGAGCAGCGATTCCAGCGCGCTCACGCCCTTCTCGTGGATCCCGACCTGCGCCCTGCCGTCGCACTCCACGATGGTGAGCGAGGCGAGCAGCCGGTCCACGTCCACCGTACCGTAGGGGACGCCGCACATCCGGGCATCACGGCTCAGGTAGTCGATCTTGTCGAGGTCCAGAGTCCCGGAGATCAGGCCCCCGAGAGGGCTCGGGCTCTGCCCCCGGATCAGCCGGCCGATTTCGACCACGAGCGCGTCGCCGCCGATGCCCCGCAGCGCCTGGCCCAGCGCCCCGTGGCTCAGTTTGGCGGTCCCGAGCGCCTCGTGCGAAGGAAACCCGGCTTCCTCGAGAGCATGGGAGAACGGGTAATGGCCGATGTCGTGGAGCAGCGCCGCGAAGGTGACTGCCCGGCACTCGGCGGGATCGAGAGTGGCGCCCTCGGTGCTTCCCAGGGAATTCAGCGCGCGCCGCGTGAGGTGATAGGCGCCCAGCGCGTGCTCAAACCGTGAATGGGTGGCGCCGGGGTACACCAGGAAGGCGTGGCCCAGCTGGCGGATATACCGGAGACGCTGGACCGTGGGAGTATCGAGCAGCGCCAGCGCGGTCTCGTCCAGCGAGATGTTGTCCCACAGCGGATCACGGACTACTTCGTACATCGCTGGCGCGAGTCGCCGCTTCCGCGGCTACCTCGGCCCCGCGGCCGCCACCTCGCCGCTCACGCCGCCGGCGAAGGTCTGGAAGTTCTTGCGGAACATCTCGGCCAGTTTCGCCGCCTGGGCGTCGTAGCTGGCGTGATCGGCCCAGGTGTTCCGGGGCATCAGCAGGTCCGACGGCACCCCCGGCACCTTGGTCGGCAGTTCCAGGCCAAAGACCGGGTCCTTGCTGTAGCCCACGTGGTCGAGCGCTCCTGACAGGGCCGCCGTGACCATTGCCCGGGTGAAACTGAGCCTCATCCGGTGACCCACTCCGAAGGCGCCGCCGGTCCACCCGGTGTTGACCAGCCAGACCCGGGCGCGGTGACGGCTGATCTTCTCCCCCAGCATGGTGGCGTACACCCCCGGGTGCATCGGCAGGAAGGGCGCCCCGAAGCAGGCCGAGAAGGTGGCCGCCGGCTCCGTGACCCCCCGCTCGGTTCCGGCCACCTTGGCCGTGTATCCCGACAGGAAGTGATACATCGCCTGCTCGGCCGTGAGCCGGGCGATGGGAGGCATGACTCCGAAGGCGTCCGCCGTCAGGAACACGATGTTCTTCGGGTGGCCCGCGAATCCGCTCGGCTCGTGATTGGGAATGAAGTCGATCGGATAGCAGGCGCGGGTGTTCTCGGTAATCTCCTGCGAATCGAAGTCCGGCAGCCGGGTAGTCGGATCGAGCACCACGTTCTCCAGCACGGTGCCGAACATCTGGGTGGCGGCGTAGATCTCCGGCTCCCCTTCGGCCGAGAGCCGGATCACCTTGGCGTAGCAGCCCGCCTCGAAGTTGAAGACCCCGTCCTCGCTCCAGCCGTGCTCGTCGTCGCCGATGAGGCGACGGTGGGAGTCGGCGGACAGCGTGGTCTTGCCGGTGCCGGAGAGGCCGAAGAAGATCGCGGTGTCGCCACCCGGTCCCACGTTGGCCGAGCAATGCATGGGAAACACACTGCGGAGCGGCAGAAGATAATTCAGCACGGTGAATATGGACTTCTTCATCTCGCCGGCGTACCGGGTCCCGCCGATGAGCACCACCCGTTTCCCGAAGTGAATCACGATGAACGTCTCGCTCCGGGTGCCGTGCCGGGCCGGTTCGGCCGGCATCTCCGGGGCGTGATACACGACGAAGCCGGGATCAAACCCCACCAGGTCGGCCACGCCGGGACGGATGAACATGTTCCGCACGAACAGGGCGTGCCAGGCGCTGGGGCTGATGAACCGCACGGGGAGCCGGTGGGCCGCATCGGCTCCGCCGAACAGGTCCTGAACGAACACTTCCTTCTGGGCGCTCAGGTGCGCCTGGACATCGGCCAACAGCGCGTCGAAATGGGATTCGGCGAGCGGCTTGTTCTTGTCCCACCAGATCCGTTCGCGCGACGAGGGTTCTTCGACGATGAACTTGTCGTTGGGCGATCTGCCGGTGTGCGGAGCGGTGTAGGCGACGAACGCCCCCCGGTTGGTCAGATGGCCTTCCTGGCGACGCAGAGCATGCTCCAGCAACTCCATGTGTCGCAGGTTGGCGTGGACCTTCGCGGCGGTGACGCCGTGCGCGGCGAGCGAAACCAGATCGGTGACCAGCGGCGTCGCGGACATATGCTCCTGGGAGGATGCGGGCCGAATAGAGCCTGCAAAGATCACCAGCGCCCCCCGGTGCCGCAAGGCAGCCAAAGGCTAACCTGATACCTGGCAGTGCCTTACAATCGACCAAACCACCCGCTCTGTTCCGGACACGAAGTGGCTCCGCTGGAGAACCCGCTCA
>DASTEX010000041.1:0-9059 GCA_035709185.1 Gemmatimonadales bacterium | reverse complement strand
CTTCACCAGCGACATCAACAGCGGGCTCTGGGTGGCGCGATTGACGCCGACTCCGCAGCCGTAGGGGGCATTCTTTGCATTCTCTCCTCGTCGGAAGGTCGGAACAGTCGGAAAAGTCGGAAGAAGCGAGAAAGGTGAACGCACCTTCCGACCCTTACGACCTTTCCGACCCTTCCGACCCGTGAAGTGTTAGGCATCATCGGGGGCTCCGGCCTCTACCAGTTCGACGGACTGCGCGAGGCCCGGTGGGAACCGGTCTCCAGTCCGTTCGGCGAGCCGTCGGACCAGGTGCTGCTGGGTGAGTTCCAGGGCCACCCGCTGGCGTTCCTTCCCCGTCATGGGCGGGGCCACCGGGTCCCGCCCCACCAGATCAACTACCGCGCCAACATCGACATCCTCAAGCGGCTCGGCGTGACCGAAGTGATCTCGCTGAGCGCGGTCGGGTCGCTGCGGGAGGATCTGCCGCCCGGAACCTTCGTGCTGGTGGACCAGTTCATCGACCGGACCCGCCAGCGTCCGGCCACGTTCTTCGAACGGGGTGTGGTGGCCCACGTGGGTCTGGCCCATCCGATCTGCCGGCGACTGGCCGGGACGCTGGCCGAGGCGGCGGCGGACCTCGGTGCCGAGGTGCGGCGGGGCGGGACCTACCTGGTGATCGACGGTCCCCAGTTTTCCACCCTCGCGGAGTCACGGCTGTACCGGCAGTGGGGCTGTGACGTCATCGGCATGACCAATCAGCCGGAGGCAAAGCTGGCCCGCGAAGCCGAGCTCTGCTATGCCACCGTGGCGATGGTCACCGACTACGATTGCTGGCACCCCGGGCATGCTGATGTCACCGTGCCCGAGATCCTGGCGGTAATGGCGTCCAACGCGGATAATGCCCGGACCCTGATCCAGCTGGCCGTTCCGCTGCTCGCCCGGCAGGGCCGGCCCTGTCCGGGCGGCTGCGACCGGGCGCTCGATACGGCGATCGTCACCCATCCCGACGCGCGCGATCCCGAGGCCGTCAGACGTCTGGAAGCGGTCGCGGGCCGGGTGTTACGGACGGACGGTCGGACGGTCTGACGGTCCCATGGGCGGACGGTCGGTACCTGCGTGACGTCCGAGTCCCGGGAGTGCTGATGGAGCGTGAGGTAAACCGACCGTCTGACCGACTGACCGTCTGACCGTCTGCAACACGGAGATGGAATGCAGCTCAGCTCCCTCATCCGCACCATTCCCGATTACCCCAAGCCGGGGATCCTCTTTCGGGATATCACCACGCTGCTCAAGGACCCCGACGGCTTCCACCAGACGGTCGAGACCATCGTCTCCCGGTATCGCGACCGCGGCATCACCAAGGTCGCCGGGATCGAGGCGCGGGGGTTCATTCTGGGCGGGGCGGTGGCGCACGGTATCCGGGCCGGTTTCGTCCCCGTGCGGAAGCGGGGCAAACTGCCCTGGGATACCATCGGGCACGATTATGAGCTCGAATACGGGACGGACCGGGTGGAGCTCCATGCCGACGCGGTCATCCCGGATGAACGGGTACTGCTGGTGGACGATCTCATCGCCACCGGCGGGACGGCGGAGGCCGCCGTTGCCCTCCTGACCAGACTGGGGGGACGGGTGGTCGAGGCCTGTTTCGTGATCGAGCTGCCGGATCTGCAGGGCCGCCGCCGGCTCGAGCAGCGTGACGTACCGGTCCATTCCCTGATGGACTTTCCAGGACACTGAGCATGACCGTAACCACGGCGCCTGCGACCCTCCGGATTGCCGAGGACGGCTGGTCGATCGAGATCCTGGACCAGACGCTCCTGCCCCGCCGGGTCGAAGTTCGCCGGCTCGCCACCTTCGAGCAGGTGGTTGAAGCCATCGTGACCATGCGGGTGCGGGGCGCCCCGCTGATCGGCATGACCGCGGCGTATGGCGTCTGCCTGGCCATGATGGTGGATGACTCCGATGCCGCGCTGGCGGAAGTGGAGCAGGCGCTCCTGGCCACCCGGCCGACCGCGGTGAATCTCCGCGCCGCCGTCGAGCGGATGACCCGCGCGGTGCGATCCTCTCCCAGGGCCGAGCGGGTGGAGCGGGCCTACACCGAAGCCGGGGTCATGGCCGAGGAGGAACGGCGCGCCTGCAAGGCCATCGGAGACGTGGGCCTGGGTCTGCTCCGGGAATTGCACCGGCGGCACCAGCGTCCGGTGAATCTGCTCACCCACTGCAACGCCGGCCGTCTCGCAACCCTGGAGTACGGCACCGCGCTGGCGCCGGTCTATCGGGCCCACGAGGAATCCATCCCGGTGCACGTGTGGGTCGACGAAACCCGGCCCCGGACCCAGGGCTGGCTCACGGCCTGGGAGCTGGCCGCGGCCGGCGTGCCTCACACGGTCATCACGGACACGGCGTCCGGGCACATGATCCAGCGGGGCCTGGTGGATCTGGCCATGGTGGGCACCGACCGGGTCACCCGCCAGGGCGACGTCTGCAACAAGATCGGGACCTACCTCGTGGCGCTCGCGGCTCGCGAGTCCCAGGTGCCGATGTACGTGGCGTGTCCCTCGTCCAGCATCGACTGGCAGTTGCAGGACGGCGCCGCCGTGCCGATCGAGGAGCGCTCGCCGGAGGAGGTCACCTTCATCGGGAATTGCCGGGTGGCGCCGGAGCGCACCGAGGTCAGGAATCCGGCCTTCGACGTCACTCCGGCTCGGCTGATCACGGCGTTGCTGACCGAGCGCGGCATGTGCCCGGCCAGCGAAGCCGGGCTGTTGTCCCTTTTTCCGGAACGGCGCGCGTGAGCCGCGCCCGCCTGCTGGCTGCCGCCCTCGAGTCGGTCCGGACCGGGCTGAATCACGGCAGCACCGGCAACCTGAGCTTCCGCGAGGGCGACGGCATGGTCATCACGCCGTCGGCGCTGCCGTGGGAGCAGATGGAGGAAACCGACCTGGTTGCGGTATCGCTGGACGGCTCGTGTGATCCCGGAGCCCGGCCTTCCAGTGAGTGGCGGCTGCACGCCGCGATCTATCGGAGCCGGGCCGACGTGCACGCCGTGGTCCACGCCCATCCCCGGTTCGCCACCACCATCGCCTGTCTCCGGCAGGACCTACCGCCGGTGCATTACATGATCGCCATTGCTGCCACCGATCGGATCCGGTGCAGCGGTTATGCCCTCTTCGGCAGTGAGGCGCTTTCCCGCGCGACGCTCGAGGCGCTGGGCGAGGCAAACGCCTGCCTCCTCGCCAATCACGGGCTGGTGGCGGTCGGGGCCGACGTGGAGGAAGCCCTGCGAGTGGCGCTCGAAGTGGAAGCCTGTGCCGAGTACTGGTGGCGGGCGTGTGCGATCGGTGATCCGGTGGTGCTCTCCGAGACCGAAATGGCGGAGGCCAGAATGCGCTTCGCCGACTACCGATGAGTTTGCTTCATTTGTCCACTTTTCGGTCGCTTATCGGTACCGGAGGCACGGTCCGTGCGCTATGCTCCCTGTGCGGGCGGAACCATTCAGTACGTCTGCCCGTTTGACCTACAGAGGAGAGGAAATGGTTTCACTGGTGCGGTCGTTGTTCCTGGTATCTGCCGTCTTTGCAGCCCCCGTGGCGGCGCAGGCGGTGCAGTTTCCGTCAACCGCGCAAGGGCAGCTGGCCGCAGGCTTTTTCTCCGCGGTCAACTCTCCCGACGAAGAGGCGCTGGTGCGGTTCCAGGACGCGAACTTCAGCGAGGCCGCTCTCAAGCGCCGCTCCCGGGAGCAGCGCCAGGCGCTGGCGCGGCAGCTCCGCGATCAGGCGGGGTCGATCACGCTGGAAGAGATCCGTTCTTCCGGCTCCAGTCAGCTGGTTGCGATCGCTCGCGGGTCCAACCTGCCGGCGAACATGCGGCTGACCATCACGTTCACGTTTTCCGGGTCGCCGCCGAAAATCGATGGGGTGCAGATAACCTAGTCGTTGGACACTAGTCGCTGGTCGTTAGCAGCGGAGGAAGGGAGACCTTCCTCCGTTTTGCTTTTGAGCAACCCCACTTAGCGATTTAGCGCTTTGACGATTTAACGATTTGGTGGTTGGTCATTGCCGCACCTTTCGGGCAACCAGCAGGCCGGCAATCGCTAGATCGTCAAATGGCTGAATCGCTGAATGGCTGTCGGGTGTGCCAATCGGTTTCCCGCTGCAGCCACGCGCCGGCCGCCAGTACCAGGTCTTCCCGGTTAGGCGCGGCTATCAGCTGCAATCCCACCGGCATCCCGTCGGGCGTGAAGCCGCAGGGGATGGACAACGCCGGCAGTCCCGCCATGTTGGCAACCGCGGTCAATCGGGTGTACGCGTCCAGGATCGGAAACTCGGCGCCGTTGATCCGGACCATTCGGCTCTCACCGATCGCCGGGGGCGCTGCCGGCAGCGTGGGCGCGACCAGCACATCGGCGCGGTGGAAGGCCGCGGCGAATTCGGCGCGCACCAGCGCCCGCGCGTGCTCCGCGTGCACATAGTCCACCGCGGTCAGTGCTCTCCCTTTCTCCAGCCGGCTCCGCACCAGGGGCCCGATGCCGACCGGATTCCCGTCCAGCCGCTCCAGGTGAAAGGCCAGCGCTTCGGCCGAGGTAATGACCCCCGACGCGGTATGCGCCTCAGGCAAGCCCCGGAGCGTAACCGGTACCAGCCGGGATCCGCCGCGTTCGAAGCGGCCGAGGGCGTCGCGGACCGGGCCATCGATCGCAGCGTCGATGTCGGTGAAGAACCAGTCGCAGATGCCCAGGCGAAGCCCGGACGCGGTGCCGTCGTCCACCACCTGCAGCCAGCGAGTCCCCCGGCGGGGCCAGCCCGACATGACCCCGGCGAGCAGCGCCGCGTCTTCCACGGAACGGGTGAGCGGGCCCAGGTGATCCAGCGTGGGCGCGAGCGGCACCACCCCTTCGGTACGGATCAGGCCGAAGGTCGGCTTGAAGCCGGTAACGCCGCAGCAGGCCGCGGGAATCCGGATGGATCCGCGGGTATCGGTCCCCACCGAGGCGACCCCCAGGCCAGCCGCCACGGCAACGGCGGATCCTCCGCTCGAGCCGCCCGGGATGCGGGAGGGATCCCAAGGGTTGCGCGACGGGCCGAAATGCTCGTTCTCGGTGGTCACGCCCATCGCCAGCTCGTGCAGATTGGTCTTGCCCAGGATGATCGCGCCGGCCCGCCGGAGCCGGCGGATGACCGGCGCGTCCTGATTGGCGGGCAGGCCTTCCCCGAAGGTGCGCGAGCCGGCCGTGGTTCGCATGCCCCGGGTCAGCACCAGATCCTTGACCGTGATGGGAACGCCCGCGAGCGCACCGGTGATGCCCTGGCGGGCGTCGTCCATCGCCACGGGATTCCGGCTGATGAATGCATTGAGCCGGGGCTCCAGCCGCTCGATCCGCTCCAGATGAGCCTGGACGATCTCGATGGCGCTGGCTTCACCGGCTGCAACGGCGCGCGCGATGGCGCGCGCACCGTCGAACGGGAGCTCCGGGCGGGACATGTTGGAAGGTAATGCGAGGCAGCCCGCGAACCGCGTGCTGCCTCCGAGCCGCTGCTACTTCGACCACACCGGTGATTCGTGATAACTGGACGATTGCTCCAGGATCTTCCGGTTGCTGCCGTCGAGATTGGCGCTGGCGAGGAAGGCCCCTCCCACACCCTGTCCCAGGTACGCCAGCCGGTCGCCCGTACCGCTGACATCAACCCCGGTCCCGAGGTGAGTGCCCAGGGTGGTCCCGCCCAGCAGAATGGTGGATTCGAAGGTCACCACGTCCATGGTATAGACGTATCCGTCATCCACGTCGTAGTAGAACACCACCCGGGTTCCATCGGCCGACCAGCTCACTCGCTGGATGGGAAGGGGCACCCCCTCCACCTCCCAGGTGCCTCCGGTGAGAAAGTCATGCACCCAGATGGTGTATTGCTGGGAGTGGCCGGCGTCGCTCAGGAACGCCAGATACCGGCCAGTGGGTGACCAGCTGGGGTAGATCTCCTGGCTCGAATGGAAGCCCACGATCTTCCCCCAATTGGTGCCGTCGGGATTCATCCCGTGGATGTCCATCGTGCCCAGCGCATCGCTGGCGAAGGCAATCCGGTTGCCGTTAGGCGACCAGTCGGGCTGGAGCTCGACCGTGGGGTTGTGGGTGATGCGGCGCTGGTTGTTGCCGTCCGCGTTCATGATGTAGATCTCAGCCGGGCCATCGCGGTAACTGGTGAATACGATGTGGCGGGCATCCGGCGACCAGCCGGGATAGCGATTCTCCCCCAGCTCGGTGAGCTGCTGGAGCCCACCCCCGTCGGCCTTGACCCGCCAGATCTGGAACGGGCCGGTCCGGTCGGTTCCAAAGGCAATCCAGCGCGGTTTTCCTCCGCTCTTGGCCGTCACCGGGTCGGGCGACTCAGGGGCGGTCGGTGTTGTGCGGTCACAGGCCGCGGCCAATCCCAGTGCTGTCAGTAATACGATCCGGATATTCATGGTGCGCTCTCCAGGGTTGCAGGCGTCGGGTTCCCGGGCCCACTGGCCCGGTGGTCAATGCCCACGATAGGCCCGGAGATCATCTCCGGATCACTTCCGATTCACCTCGCTTAATCGGGTGCAGCAGAATGGGTTAGAATGTCGGCCCGCCCCCACTGGCGGTTTGCCGGGGTCGGGCCCGGGGGCTACAATGAGACCGGCAAAGTGTCCCCGGTCACCGGATCCCTTGATGGCACTGCAGGTCAACGTGTTGGGCGGGCTTGCCACCGTGCGCGACGGCGTCCGGCTCGAGGGCGCCGCCGCGCAGCCGCGGCGGCTGGCCCTGCTGGCCCTGCTGGTCGTCGCCGGACCCCGCGGCCTCGGGCGCGACAAGATCATCGCTCTGCTCTGGCCCGAGGCGGACGAAGAGCGGGCCCGGAAGAACGTGGCCCAGGCGATCTACGCCCTCCGTCAGGTGATGGGCGAGGATGCTCTCCTGGTCGGGACCTGGGATGTCCGACTCAACCCGGAGCTGGTGACCTCCGATTTCACCCGGTTCGAGATGGCGCGCCAGTCCGGCGCTATGGAGCAGGCTGCCGCCGCCTACACGGGACCGTTTCTGGACGGCTTTCACCTGACGGGCGCGATCGAATTCGATCGCTGGGTGGAAGAACAGCGCGCTCTGCTGCAGCACAGCCTTGCCGATGTCCTGGAACAGCTGGCCCGCGAGGCCGAGGACCGGAACGATTTCCGGGGTGCGGCGGCGTGGTGGCGGCGGCGGGGAAATCTCGATCCCCATGACGGCCGGATTGCTGCGGCGTTGATAGGGAACCTGGCAGCGGCGGGTGATCCCGGGGCCGCGCTGCAACATGGACGCAGCTTCCAGACGTCATTGGCTGAAGAGCTCCATCTCCCGCCCGATCGCCAGGTTGAACGGATACTGGGGGAGCTGCAGGCGAGTCGAAGACCTCCCGCCCCGGCTTCGCTGCCGCCAGCGCCGGCTGCCGGGTTACCAGGGCCCCGGGTACCCTCGGCCGAACCGGTGCCGCATTCCTCGCCCGCCTCCCGGACCTGGCGGAGTGGGTGGGTGCTCGCGTCCATCGGGATTCTGGGACTGGTCGTCTCGGGCCTGGTGCTGCGCCGCGCTGCTGCCGACCGATCCCCGCCGACCCTCTCCATCGGTCCCCTGGCGGACCATCGGCCGGCGCCCGGCGACGACCTTCGCGGGCCCCTGCGTGACCTTCTGGCCACTTCGCTGGGCCGCTCCCCGACTGTGCGGGTCGTCAGTACCGCGAGAATGTATGAGCTGCTGGGCGATCGGGCCCCCGAATCGGATCTGCCGCTCTCCACCTGGGCCGAGGAAGCGCGCGAGGCCGGAGCGTCGGAGGTCGTGGACGGCGCGCTGTATGCCCTGCCCGATGGACGGCTTCAGCTCGATCTCCGGCGCCTGGATCTGCGCAACGGCCGGGTGCTCGGTACGGCGCGGGCTCAGGCTACCGACGCATTTGCCCTGGCCGATTCGGCCACCGCCCTGCTCCTGGCCGGGATGGGAGTGGAGCAGCCCCGGGGGTCGATTGCATCGCTCACCACCGGCTCACTCGTTGCGTACCGTCTGTATGAGCAGGGATTGCGGCGCTATATCCGCCGCGACTATACCAGCGCCCTGCACCTGCTGCTCGAAGCTCTGCGCGAGGATTCGAGCTTTGCCATGGCAGCCCTCTATGCCGCCAAGGCAACCCGGGACTTTCAGGAGCGGCTGGCCTTCATGCGGCAGGCCTTCCACCTGGCCGATCGGGCGACCGAACGGGAGCGGCTGCTGATCCGGGCCCAGGCCGCGATCCTCATGAGCGATCCGGCGCTGAACGGCTACATCGATTCGCTGGTTACCCGCTTCCCCGGTGAAGTGGAAGGGTATCTTTTCGCCGGCATCGCGCGGGCCGGAGCCGGTCAGTACCTCTCGGCCCTGCCCTATCTCGAACGGGTCGTCGCCCTCGACTCAGGTGCCGCCAACCTCGGGACCGGCGAGTGCAGAATCTGCGAAGCGCTCAGCTACATCACGGGGGCCTACCACTCGCTGGATTCCATGGCCGCGGCAGAAACCCACGCCCGCAGGACCACCCGTCTGGTACCGGAATATGCCAATGGCTGGGCTACCCTGAGCGAGATCCTGAGCATCCGGGGCCGGTACCAGGAATCCGAGGACGCCGCCGTCGCCTTCGACCGGCTCGCCCCGGGCATCAACCTGGCGCTCCGGGCGCGAAGTCATAACCTGATCCGGTCCGGCCGGGCCGGCGAAGCGGCTTCTCTGATGACCGGTGAGGCCGCGATTGCCTCCGGGGAGCGGCGCCTGGAGGCCCTCTGGTTCGCTGTCATCGCGTTGCGGGAGGCCGGCCGGGGAGACGAAGCGCTGGAGCTGGCGCTGCAGCTGCGGAGGGAATTCACCTCACCGGCCGGGATCGCCGGATCTTCCAGCCCCATGATGCACGCTGCGGCGCTGGAGGCCGGGGGAGATCCGAGAGCGGCGGCGGCGCTCTTCGATTCGATCGCCCGGGAGCCGGTCAGAGGCGACATCCCGTCGCATGCGGCCCGCACCCGCGCCTGGGCCTGGACCCAGGCGGCGAGCGCGCTCGCCGCCGCCGGCGACA
>DASTEX010000040.1:0-2039 GCA_035709185.1 Gemmatimonadales bacterium | reverse complement strand
TTCGGGTGTCCACCACAGGGGTGAAGAGCAGCGCCGCGAGCCCGACCACCACGGCGAGTCCCGAGGTCACCACCGCCTTGCCGGCCGTCACCACCGTGCGCTCCGCGGCCTCCCGGCGCCGCAGTCCGTGATTCAGCTCTTCTCGAAATCGCGTCACCATCAGGAGCGAGTAGTCGATGCCCACCCCCAGTCCGATCATGCTGGTGAGGTTGAGCACGAACACTGACATGGGCGTGAACTTCGCCAGCAGGCCGATGATCGCGAGCGAGACCGCGATGGAGAGCACCCCGATCAGGAGCGGCAGCAGGGCGGCGACCAGGGCGCCGAAGGCCAGTACCAGGATGACCAGGGCAACGGGAAGCACGCGGGCCTCGAGCCGGTGGCTGTCGCGGACGCTCAGCGCCCGGATATCCGCCTCCAGCGGCGCCCGTCCGGTTACTCTTACCGTGTAGGCATCGCGCTCCGGCAGCCGGCGCAGGGTTGAATCGAGAGTCTCGCGGAAGGGACCGACCAGATCGGCGATCTGCGCCGGCGGCGCGGTCACCGATACCAGAAAGAAGGTGGTGCGCTGGTCCGGGCTGAGAAACAGTGAGTCCTGCGCATCGGGCCAGCCCAGTACGGTTCCGGCCCAGACCGGCCGGCGGGCCGCAGCCAGCAGGGAGTCGAGCGCGTCGCGGGGCCTGCCCTGGGTGAAGGCGCCTGGCCCGTGTACGGTAACAACGAAATATTCACTGAAGGCCCGGGGGAATCCGGATCGGAGCAGGTCGTCGGCCATCCGTGCTTCGGTCGGACGATGACTTCCTCCCCGGACGTCCAGCAGATTTACAGTATCCGGCGCCCGGAGCGCAGCAACGACGGCCAGCAGACTCCACCCGCCGATGACCGCCCAGCGCCAGCGCACCAGCCCGCGGGCCAGGCCAGTCAGCGGCAAGTCAGGGCCATCCAGTCTCCGGGTGCGAGTCCATCTCGATTGGTGGCGAAATGTTAGAAGAGCCCTCCAACCCGCGCCAGCAGGGGAAGCCCTATCCGCCGCGGAGGAAGCGTCCCGAGATCCCGCCCGAGGAGCCGGCCACCGGCAGACCGGTCCGCTGGCTCACCCTGGCGGTGGTTCTTCTCCTGGGGCTGATCATCCTCAGTCGACTCCGCTCCCGGCCTGAGACCGAGGTCGCCGGGCCGGTCGTGACCGAGGTTCCTCCGCCTCCGGCCCCGCGCCCGCCGCCGCCGCCCCCTCCGGCTCCCGTCACCAGCGCCACGCCGACGCTGGACATGATGGCGCGGCTGGAGGCGCACCGGCGGATCACCCGTGCCGGGAGGCTGGTGTATCTCGATTCGCTCCTGGCGGAAAACGACTCGACCCTGTGGCGCTGGATCGCCGGGCCGCGGGAGCCGGTGGCCATCGGGGTGGTCCGGGATAGCCTGGCGGATGAGGCCGGGTCAGAGGGCCAGGCGGCGCTGCAGGAAGCCTTTGCGCAGTGGGGCGCCTTCAACCTGGACGGACTGCGATTCGAGTTTGCGGGCGACACCACCGGGGCGAAGATCGTGGTGCGGTGGGTCGACCGGTTTGCCGAGGAAGAACAACGCACCGGCAATACCGACCTGAACCTCACCGGAGACGGCACCATCGTCAGCGCCCGGATCAGCCTGGCGCTGCACGATCCGGCCGGCAAGCGGCTCGATCGCGCCGCCCTTCGCACCGTGGCGCTGCACGAAGTGGGGCACGCGTTGGGGCTGGGGCATTCGGATCAGGCCGGGGATGTGATGTACCACACGCCCCGCTCGCCCCGGCTGAGCGAGCGGGATCGTCGAACCATCGAGCTGATTTACGGACTGCCGCCGGGCTCGGTGAAAGGTGGTAATTGAGCTATCAGCTGTCAGCTATCAGTCGTCAGCTACCTTTCCACCATCGCTTTCAGGGCCGCAATCGCCCGCTCATCACTGCTGCGCGAGAGCCGGTTAAGGGCTCGGCGCCGAATCTGGGGATCGGTGTCCTCCCGCGCGATCTGGATCAGCTTGTCGACCGCCGCCCGGTCTCCGATCCG
>DASTEX010000039.1:0-2161 GCA_035709185.1 Gemmatimonadales bacterium | reverse complement strand
ACGTTCATGACGTCATCCACCCGGCCGAGCACCCACCAGTACCCGTCGCCATCCACCTTGGCGCCGTCGCCCGCGAAATAGCGGCCGGGGAACCGGCTCCAGTAGGTCTGGCGGTAACGCTCGTCATCGCCGTAGATGGTTCGCAGCATGCCGGGCCAGGGCTCGGTCAGCGTGAGAAACCCTCCGCCCTCTTTGATCGGCTGACCCTTGACGTCGACCAGCTCGGCCGAGATCCCCGGGAACGGGATGGTGGCCGAACCGGGCTTGGTGGTCACGACGCCGGGCAGTGGCGTGATCATGATCCCCCCGGTCTCGGTCTGCCACCAGGTGTCGACGATGGGGCAGCGTCCGCCGCCGATGTGCTGGTGATACCACATCCAGGCCTCGGGATTGATCGGCTCACCCACCGTCCCCAGCAACCGCAACGTCGAGAGGTCGTGCCGTTCGGGATAGCCCGGTCCCCACTTCATGAAGGCGCGGATGGCTGTGGGGGCGGTGTAGAACACGGTGACGCCATAGCGAGCCACCAGCTTCCAGAAGCGATCCCGGTCGGGCCAGTCAGGCGCGCCTTCGTACATCAGCACGGTGGCGCCGATGGCCAGCGGTCCGTACACCACGTACGAATGGCCGGTCACCCAGCCGATGTCGGCGGTGCACCAGAAGAGGTCATTTTCCTTGAGATCAAAGACGTACTTCGTCGTGGCGGTGACGTGGGTGAGATATCCGCCGGTGGTGTGGACGATGCCCTTGGGTTTACCGGTCGTGCCCGAGGTGTAGAGAATGAACAGCAGGTCCTCCGAGTCCATCATCTCGGGCGCCGCCTGCGGGGTTTCCTGATCCAGCAGGCGGTGCCACCAGTGATCCCGGCCTTCCCGCATGTTGGTGAAACTCTCGTCCCCGCCATCCATGCCGCCCAGCCGGCGGACCACGACGACGTGGCGTACCGAAGGGCATCCTTCCACCGCCTGGTCGGCGAAGCGCTTGAGCGGCAGGACCTGGCCTCTGCGGTAGCCGCCGTCGGCGGTGATGACGGCCACGGCCTGGGCATCGTTGATCCGGTCCCGCAGGGATTCCGCCGAGAACCCTCCGAAGACCACCGAGTGCACCGCCCCGATCCGGGTACAGGCCAGCATGGCGATCGCGGCCTCCGGAATCATCGGCAGGTAGATGGCCACCCGGTCGCCCTTGCCGATGCCCAGCCGCCGGAGGGCGTTGGCCGCCCGGCCCACCTCCCGGGCCAGCTCCCAGTAGGTCAGGGTATGCCGGTCTCCCGGCTCTCCCTCCCAGATGATGGCCGCCTTGTTCCGGCGGGGCCCGTTCAGATGCCGGTCCACACAGTTGACCGAAACGTTGAGCTTCCCGCCCAGGAACCACTGGGCGTGGGGCGGGTCCCAGCGCAGAGTCTCGGTCCAGGGATGGTACCAGTCGAGCTGACGGGCCTGCTCCTCCCAGAACGCGAGCCGGTCCCGGCGAGCGGCCTCATACAGCTCCCTGGTGGCGTTGGCCTGAGCCGCGAAGGCGGGCGGAGGCTGAAAGCGCCGGTCCTCGGTAAGCAGGGTAGCGAGCTGATCAGTCATAGGCCTGATACTATCCTCGCAGTTGGGTGTTGGGTATTGCGGAGCGCACCGTGGCATCCGGGCAACGGGTGTGGCATCCAAAGCTAAGCCCTTGGCTCTCTTGGATGACCGGCATGGCATTGGTTTCGCCCTGAAAAGCAGGCGATGACAATGGCGCACTCCACTGAACGGGTATTGCCCGCACCGAAGACTCTGGGACTGGAGACTCGTGGCGCATTTCGCCAGGAGGCAATCGCAGTCCTGGAGCAGCTTCCCGAGGGACTGGGACGGTTGATCCTCGACTTCGAGGCGACCGACCGGGTGGATTCCGCGGGGCTCGGCGCCCTCATGCTGGTCCAGCGGCGCGCTGCAGAACGCCGCCAGATTGTGGCACTCCGCAATGTGAACGATGAAATCCGGTTCTTGCTGGTTCTGACGAGGCTCGTCGATCTCTTTGAAATGGAGTAGCTGTCAGCTATCAGCTGCCAGCTATCAGCTATCAGTCGTCTGGATCTGCGCCAAAATCCCGCCCTATAGGCACGTTCTCCGTCCGGTTCGCAGGACGGTCCGGGTCCGGGCGGGATGAAGGCGGATAGGCCAGGGAC
>DASTEX010000038.1:0-5941 GCA_035709185.1 Gemmatimonadales bacterium | reverse complement strand
CCAACGGCGTCGCGATGGCCTATCCGGTCAACCAGGTGGCCTACCATCACGTGGTCAACGACACGGTGGGAGGCGTGCCCATCGCCGCCACCTATTGAACGCTGTGCCACACCGGCGTGGTGTGGCAGGCGGCCCTGGATGGGCGCGCGATGCGGTTCCGGCTGGCCGGGATCAACAACCAGAACTTCCTGATGCTGGACGAGGAGACCGGCAGCTGGTGGCAACAGATCACCGGTGTCGCCATTGCCGGCCCGCTCCGGGGGCGGCAGCTCACCCGGATCTTCCACGACGAGGTGGCCTTCCGGATCTGGGGGGCGGAGCATCCCGATACCCGGGTGCTGGTCCCCGCGAACGACTCGGCCTGGATCGCTTTCTCGACCAACTGGGAAGAGGAGACCGCCCGCTACCCGGTACCGACCCGGGTGCGTCTCACCGATTCCCTCCCGCCCCGCACGGTGGTCGCTACGGTGGAGCTCAACGGCGACGCGCGGGCGTGGACCCTGGAGGCGCTGGAGCGGCAGAAGGTGATCATCGACCGGGTGGGCGGGACCCCGGTTGCGGTGGTGCTGGGCGACGACAACAAGTCGATCCGCGCGTTCCAGGCCACCGTTGACGGAAAGTTCCTGGAGCTCTTCGCCGAACCGGGCTCGATCCCGCTCCGCCTGCGCGACGGGGGCACCGGCAGCGTCTGGGACTTCCGGGGCCGCGCCCTCGAGGGCCCGCTGGCCGGGAAACAGCTTCAGCCGTTAGGCGTTCTGAAGGATTACTGGTTCAACTGGAAGAACTACCACCCCGAAGGACGGCTCTACAACCTGGGGCCGCAATAGACTCATGCGAATGACTTTTCGGCGGGGGCTGGCCTGCCTCTCGCTGGTCCTGCTGCCGCCAGGCCTGCTCCCGGCGCAGGTCGATACCTCGATCGGCGTTCTCGAGCGCAACGTCGCGGTGCCGATGCGCGACGGCGTGATCCTTCGGGCCGATCTCTGGCGGCCGGCCGATACCGGCCGCTTCCCGGTGCTGGTCTACCGCACGCCCTACAACAAGGCGCCGGTGTTCGCCTCGTACGGGATGTTCCGCAAGGCGGTGGAACGCGGCTACGCGGTGGTGGCGCAGGATGTCCGCGGGCGGTATGCCTCCGACGGCGAATACCTGGCCTACCAGCAGGAAGGGAAGGACGGGTTCGACACCATCGAGTGGGCCGCCCGACAGCCCTGGTCCGATGGGCGGATCGGCACGGTCGGGCTCTCCTATCCCGGTGCGGTCCAGTGGCTGGCCGCCATCGAGCAGCCGCCTCACCTTCTGGCGATGGCGCCGGCCATGACCTTCGCCTCCCCCACCCACTTCTGGTACACCGGCGGCGTGTGGGACAACTCCTGGGTCAGCTGGGTCTGGCACAACATCGCGCCCGACCTGCGGCGCCGCCGCAATCTGCCGGGGCCCCGGACTGCCCGCGAGGCGCGCGAGCTCTGGCCCACCGAGGGCCGGGCGATGCAGGACTATCTTCCGCTGGGAAAGATGCCGGCCTTCAAGGGCGTGGCGGACTGGTATTACGAGTGGCTGGCCCACTCCCCCTGGGATCCCTGGTGGGACTGGGCCGAGCTGACCAACAAGTACGACCGGGTGACGGCGGCGGTGCTGAACCTGAGCGGCTGGCACGATGAAGCCTACGGACCGGCCGGATCCACCACCAATTTCGCGGGCCTGGTGCGGACCCGGGGTGGCGACGCGGGGAAGGCGCGCACCCACCTGGTGGTGGGGCCGTGGAATCATGGAATCGGCCCCATGTCCCGGAATCTGATCGGCGACCGCGACATGGGACCGGCCGCCGTTATCGACTACGACGAGCTGGTGCTCCGCTGGATGGACCGCTGGGTGAAGGGCCTGGACAACGGGGTGGACCGGGAGCCGCCGGTACGGGTGTACGCCATGGGCTCGGGCGCCTGGCGGACAGGGGACAGCTGGCCGCTCGCCGGCGTGCGGGCTGACACGCTGTTTCTGAGCGGGTCGGCGGGCGGGCGGACCGGCGGGCGGTTCTTCGGCCATCTTCGATTCTCGGCGCCGACCGCTTCCTCCGGCTCTTCCGCTTTCGTCTCTGATCCAGCGAATCCGGTGCGGGATCCCCATGCCGAGCAGGCGGGACCGCACGATTACCGGAGTCTGTCGGAGCGGGAGGATGTCCTGGTTTTCGAGACCGAGCCCCTGGCGGAAGACCTCGAGGTGATTGGTGCGGTGCAGGCGGAGATCTATCTCTCGACCGACCAGCCTGATACCGACCTGTGGGTGAAGCTGCTGGACGTGGCGCCGGACGGGACCGCGTTCAACCTGATGAGCCCGGGACTGGACGTGATCCGCGCGAGCTATCGCGGAAAGACGCGCCATCGCGATCTGCTGAAGAAGGGAGAGGTCTACCAGCTGGAGCTGAGCTCATTGCTCACGGCCAACCGGTTCCTGAAGGGGCACCGGATCCGGATTGCGGTCATGGCCTCCTTCGCGCCCCACATGTCACGCAATCTGCATAACGGGTTGCTGGAGATGGTTTCTGAAGACGGACGCAAGGCTCGCATCACGATTCATCACTCTTCCCGATATTCATCGCGGCTTGTGCTTCCGGTTTTGGGCGGGCAGGCGGGCGGGCGGGCAAGTGGGCAGTAAGCTGAGGCGGACCGGCGGCTGCCGGGGGTGTATCATCGGCGCGTCGCTCAATTGACGAGGTAGCATGTGCACTCAGGGCGTGCTTTTCAAGCCGAAACCGTTACCGCGAGACGCCGCCGTGAGCTCGTCTGACTGCGCGATGTTATGGGTGCTGAGTCTGGTTTCCTGTGTGCCGAGCGGGAAGGAGAAGGAGTTCGATCGGGTAATGGGCCTTCCCGAGCTGCCAAGGGTGGTGGCTATTGAACAAATGGCTCCCGAGGACAGAATCGACATGTTCTTGTACGAGATGCGGACTGGCAGACCGGCGCGAGTGGGAATCCTGACCGACCTGGCCCGGTCGAAGCCATCAATTGTGCCCCTACTTGTAGCCCGCTTGAGAACGGACGATGCGGATCAGCTGTACCCGCTGCTGTTCTTGGCGAGTGGCGTATTATGCACTGATGTTCTGCTCTCACCTCAGGCGAATACCGAGCGGGGCCGATCCCTTCGGGAAGCAGTGCTGGTGGCGGCGTCCAGGGCGCCCAGCCAGTTCCATCCTTATGCCGTGAGCGCCGCTCGCGCGGCGAAGGGGGAATGCTGGCGCACGCCATAGCAGGCGGGGAGTCGTGGGCCTGCCGGTCAAGCGTACGCACCGTCAATCCGGCTTCTGCTTCACGTTCCTTGAAACCGCCCCGTACAGGCCCCAGGTCAATCGATTTGCGTGATCACGGTGGATTTCGATGTTCGTGTGATCCGCCTTGTTCATGTAGCCCAGGTCGGCGGCAAGGCGCAGCAGGTAGGACAGCTCGGACAGAGAACCCAGTGACAGATCCAGAAATCTGCGGAACTCCCTTGAACCTCTCCGGGCAGAGCCCTCACAGATGTTGGCTGCGGCGGATACCGCCGCTCGCTTGGCCTGGCTGATCAGGCCGTACTGCTCTTCTTTGGGCCATGTCCTTGTGGTGCGGAAGACTTCCATGACCAGCTGATGGCAGGCTGTCCAGGCCTGGAACCGCTCGTAAGGCTTGCCGGAGGTGTTGGCGGATTTCATTGCCACAAAGTGGCCGCCATGAGAAGGAAAGCGGTAACCAGAGCGGCGCGTGAGGTATCATTTTCGCGCCGCCTGCCCGCCTGCCCGCCTGCCCGCCTGCCCGCCTGCCCGCCTGCCTTCAGTTACCGCCCGCTCGCCTGGCCGCCCCGACTCACGAACTCCGCCCGCGCCTGCGCAATCCTCTCGAGTACCGACTCCTTCTCCGTTGCTGAATTCCACCCCGTGTGTTTCTCCACTTCTTCCATCACCCGGTCAATCCACTTTACGAAATACGCCGCATCGTCGGCCGACCGGATCGGCTGGCCGCCGGACGTCACGTAGAACGGACTGGTGCTGGCGAAGGGATAGAGGTCGAGCACCGGCAGCCGCGGCCGGTTGGCGTACGCCCGCACCACGTACCACCCGCTTCCATTCACCGGCACGTCCACCAGTGTGTCCGCCCGGGTGCGGTCGCCCCGGAGCGGCAGTTCCAGAATCACCTTCCCGTTATGCACCAGCTCCAGGTGATCCACCGGTGTGTTCGACCGGAGTGTGATCTGGGCCCGCAGGGTGTCCTCCCCGGCCGGGATCGCAACGGAATCCCCGATGCCGTACCAGGCGCCCCCCAGCTGGAAACCGACGCCGATGATCGGAGCATTGGTCACGAAGGTCCGGCCGGCCCTGATCGCGTTGAGCCAGGCGGAATGGTCCAGCGCGCCGTCGGTGCGGGCGTAGACCCGCACCAGGCCCGGTGGCCCGCGCAGGCTGGCGTAGTTGGGGAAGGCATCGGTGCCGGCGCCCGCCGGAATCCGGAAGCCGCAGTTGAGCAGCCGGTACCAGAACTCCGAGGTGATCAGGTGATCACTGTAGCCCATCACCTCGAAGTAGTCCAGCTTGCCGAGCGCGACGTCGATCGGCATCTCGTAGCGCACGGCCTCGTTGGCGTTGAAGGGATCGGGTCGCAGGTCGAATGGGTGCACGTAGCCCGTGAGGCCGCCCTGCGAATGCGCCAGGTCGAAGATGTCGGCGTTCATCGGCGAGAGGCTCCCCGCCGCGGTGTTGACGTACCCCACGTAGTTGGGTAGCACGAAGTACTCGCGCAGGCCGAGGAGCGCCGTATGACCCCACCAGCTGGTGTGGTACTCCTCCGCGTGGGCCAGGATGAAATCCCGGAGAGAGACCGGGTCGATTCCCGGCCGCCAGTACGCAATATCGGGAATCCGCTGTTCCTTGTTGACGATCAGGTTCTCCACCACGTGCAGTCCCTCGGCCTGCGCCTGCCGTCGCAGGTGGGCCGGCCAGTTGCGATAGTGGCCGCCGTAGTTCATGTGCACGTGCAGATCGCCCCCCCACCAGCCGGCCTGGGGCAGGTCCATGATCCGGCGCAGGGGCACGTTGGTGCGGGTCACCTCCTCCGGCCCCACCGTCACGATCCGGCGCCCCACCGTGAACTCCGGTCCTTTCCACACCTCGACCGTGTAGCGTCCCGCCGGGACGTCGAGGACGCTGTGGCCCTCGCTGTGGAAATAGCCGTACTCGAACTTCCGCTCGCTGCGGACGAAGGCCTCGTCCCCGTGACGCCAAGCGTTCTCGGGGACGTGACTCTTGCCGGCCGAGTCGAACACCGAAACCCGGGCCGGCAGGACCCGGCCGGCGGAGTCCGTCACCGTCACATCGAGCGTTCCGTGCGGGCGGGCATACGTGAGCCTCGTGGCACGCACCGTCACCCGATTCCCGCCCGGCAGGTTCACGATCCGGAGTGCCGTGCCTCCCGGCAGACCCTGGCACTCGGCGTCGCGGGGGGCGCAATCGGAATTGACGGTGAAGACGATGCGGTTCCCGTCGGGTGACCAGCGCGGATTGGTCGCGTCGAATTCGCCGTACGTGAGCTGGATCGGATCGCCGCCCTCGCCCGTCATCAGCCAGAGCTGATTCCACTGGCGGCCGTGGTACCCGCTGTAGACCACCCGCCGGCCGTCGCGGGCCCAGTCGGGTCGCGCCTTCCACGTCGTTTCCTCGTACCAGAGCTCGCGCATCTCGGCTGAGGGACGGGCCTCCATCCGCCAGAAGCCGCCGCTGCCGTAGATCCGCCCGCGATTCGACACCACGATCAGCTCGCGCGAGTCCGGGCTCCAGGTGGGCGAGAGGTAGTGGTCCCAGACGCTGTAGTAGTAGCGGGGCAGCCCGCTGTTCCGGTCCTCGGTGATGCGGACCGGCATGCCCAGCCGGCCATACTCGAACGGGGCGACGAAGATGTGCCAGCGGCCCTCGAAGGCGGTG
>DASTEX010000037.1:0-3327 GCA_035709185.1 Gemmatimonadales bacterium | reverse complement strand
TTGGGACCGGACGACGCCACATCGTGGTATAACCGCAACCTGCGGATCTTCAGCAACCTGCAGGCGCTGACCTCGAGCCCCAACGATCGCATTCTACTCTTAGTCGGAGCAGGGCACCTGCCAATTCTGCGGTTCCTCGCGGAATCAAGCCCCGAGCACCGATTACGCGAGCTGGCCGAGTTCGTCGCCCCCTAGAGGTTGTGAAGCGGACGGAATACGAGGCTTGCCCCGGCCGGAATTCCGGCGTAACTACGGAAGTATGGACGTCCTCCCGCTGCCGCCCCGGCCCGACCTTGCCGAGTATGAGAAGCGCGCCGGGGAGCTGGCCGCTGCCGCCGGCTCGGCCGATCCCGGTACGGTGCGCGCCTGGGCGACCGAATGGCTGGAAGCTCTGGCCGGGCTCCTGGAGGTTTCGATCACACCGTTCGTGCAGCACAGCTTCGACCGCGCCGTCGCGTCCATCGAGGAACGGGTGCGCAAGGCTGGAGCGCCATTCACCCTGGCGGACGCGCAGCTCCTCATTGCCCGGGCTCACGGCTTCGAGGGCTGGCCGGCCTTCGCCGCTGCCGTGGCGCCGCCGGCGGAAACCGATCCGGTCCGGCGCGAGTTCGAGGCGGCGGCCGATGCGGTGGTGACCGGTGATCTCGCCACCCTCGCGTCGCTGGTGCGCCGCCATCCCGATCTGGTGCACGCCAGGTCCTCCAGAGTTCATGGTGCCACCCTGCTTCACTATGTCGCGGCCAACGGCGTCGAGGACTTCCGGCAGAAGACTCCTCCCAACGCGCTGACAATCGCCCGGTTCCTGCTCGAGGCCGGGGCCGAGGTGGACGGGCTGGCCAATACCTACGGCGGAGACAAGTACCAGACCACGATGAACCTGCTGGTCTCCAGCACCCACCCGGCTGAGGCGGGACTCCAGGCGCCGCTGGTGCATCTGCTGCTCGATTTCGGCGCCGCGATCAACGGGCTGGATGACGATGGATCCCCGCTGGTGACCGCGCTGGCGTTCGGATACGGCGAGTCGGCGGACGCGCTGGCCGGGCGGGGGGCGCGGATCGATAACGTCATCACCGCCGCCGCGCTCGGTCGTCTGGATCTGGTTCGACGCTTCGTGGTGGACCCGGCGACGCTTCGGGACGGCGTCCCCGTCCAGGGTCCGCTGTGGTTCAGCTGGCCGGAGGGCGCCAGAGCCCAGATCGAGCTGGCCCTGGTCTGGGCCTGCCGGTTCGGGCGTGCGCCGGTGGCGAGATTCCTGCTCGACCAGGGTGTCGATCCGGCCGCGAGGAACGGCGACGCGATGACCGCGCTCCACTGGGCTGCGGCCAGCCGATGCATGGAGCTGGTGAAGCTCCTGCTCGCAAAGGACGCTCCGCTGGAAGTGCGCAATACCTGGGGCGGGACGGTGCTCGATTCGACGGTGTACTTCGCCGTCAATCAGCCGATGACGACTCCATGCTCGTCGCACGACTACCCGGCCGTGATCGAAGCGCTGCTGGGCGCCGGTGCCGACGCCACCGCGGTGACTCCGTTTCCGACCGGGAATCCGAAGCTGGATGGTGTGCTCCGGCGGTACGGCGCGGAGTCGGACCAGCCGCCGGAGGGCGCTCGAGCATCCTAGGATTATTCTCCTGTGGCCGTCGTATTCCGCTACGCTCTTCAGGAAGGTCCTCATGCGCAGGTTGACGCTCGTCCTGCTCGCGCTGTCGCTGGTCTCGCAGAGGGGCTCGGCTCAGGCCGATGCCCCGGCCCCGCCGCCGCTGCCCTCCATCGATCTTCCCCGGGAGCTGGACCGGGTGCTCCGTGATTACGAGCGGGAATGGATGGCCCGTTCCGCCGCGGGCCTTGCCGCCCTTTTCGTCGAAGACGGCTTCGTGCTCCAGGGCGGCCGGCTGCCGGTCCGGGGCAGGGCCGCTATTACCGAAGCCTACCAGCGGTCGGGAGGAGGGCCGCTGGCGCTCCGGGCACTCGCCTACGCCACCGCGGATACGGTGGGCTACATCATCGGAGCCTACTCCTCGACCAAAGGCGCCCCGGATATCGGCAAGTTCATCCTCGCCCTGCGACGGGAGCGGGGAGGAGCCTGGCGCATCGCGGCCGATATGGACAACGGGAACAGCCGGCGCTGACCGGAGCCACCGGCCGTTATCCGGCCGGTGCAGCAGTCCCGGACCGGCACGTCATCAGGGTCATATCACTCACCCTGGAGGCAATCATGGGCACCCAGCGGAAATCCGGCCGCAGCCCCGGCGCGTCCGTCGCGCTGGAACGGAACGAGTCCGAGGTTCAGGAAATCCTCGATCGGCTGGCCGAAGCGGTGACCGAGGGGAACGGCAAGGCGGTCGCGAAGATATGGGCGGTCCCCGCCCTGGTGCTCGGGGACACGATGGCTCGGCCGGTCTCCACCCTGCTCGAAGTCGAGCAGTTTTTCGGGGGGGCGAAGGAGCAGTACAATGCCAGGGGGATTTCGGACACCCGGGCGGAGATCGTCGAGCTGCACTGGCCCACGCCGCGGATTGCGATCGCCGAAGTGCGCTGGCCCTGGCTCGATGCCGCCGGGGTCGAAAAGGGCGATGAAGTCTCCACCTACGTCTTTCGTCGCGATGACGCCGGCAAACTCAGGATTCAGGCGGTGATCATGCACGGCGCGTCGTCCGACATGTGAAGGCGACTCTCCCTCCCGAGCTTCTGGGACAGCCGGCCGGTGCGGTAGCGCGGAACATCGGCCGGCTGTTCCTGCTCAAGGTGCTGGAAGAATCGGCCCGAATCATTGCCGACGAAGACCCCGAGGCGATCCACGACTTCAGGGTGGCGCTCCGCCGCCTCAGGAACTGGCTCCAGGCCTTCGGTCCCTGGCTGGAGGATACCGTCACCCCATCCAGCACCCAGCGGCTCCGCCGGCTCTCCCGGGTCGCGGGGGTGGCCCGCGATCTCCAGGTCCAGCGCCTCACCCTGCGCCAGATGGCCGAGGCCGACGGTCCTCCGCTGGCCACGGAGGCCAGGCGCATCGAGCTTCAGCTGGACCGGGAGGAGATCCGCGCCAGGGAGAAGCTGTCCCGGAGGGTCGTGGAAAACCTTTCCAGCTCGGCGGCCAAGCTCGCGTCCCAGCTGCACCGCGGCGGGCTGGATGCCGGCGCTTCGGCGGCGGGACCCGGACCCAGCATGGCGGCCGCGATGGCGGCCCTGCTCGGGGAGCGGCTGGAGGAGGTGAATGCCAGCATCAAACGGTTGCGGAGCGCGAGTCAAGTCGAGATGGCCCACGCGGCGCGCATCGCGATGAAGAAACTCCGCTACCTGCTCGAGCCGTTCGGGAGCTCGTCCCGGCTGGCC
>DASTEX010000036.1:0-4029 GCA_035709185.1 Gemmatimonadales bacterium | reverse complement strand
AGCTGGCGGTAGATCACCTTGCGCCAGTCGCGGCCGCGGGCGCCGGTACCACGGTTGTCGGCGCTGGCCACGATGTACCCTTTCTGCGTCAGCATCAGGTGCCAGAGGTACTGCGAGCCACCCCAGGAATCGAGCACGGTCTGGCTGCCCGGACCGCCGTACACGAAGAAGAGCACCGGGTGCTTCCGGGTCGAGTCGAAGTTGGCCGGCTTCATGATCCAGGCGTTGAGCGACACCCCGTCGGCCCCCCGCAGGCTGGTGAACTCCACCGGGCCCCGCTTCAGCTTCGCCACGGTCTCACGCAGCCGCGCGTTCGGGTTCAGGGGGCGGACCGACCGGTGAGACGGGAGCTCCACCAGATCCATGGCTGGCGGAGTGCCGAAGCGGGAATAGGTGTGGAAGGCCCAGCGCACCCCGGGACCGGCGTCATAGCTGTGCGATCCCGGAAGGCTGGCCGGCGAAAGACGTTGCGCCCGGCCCCGTCCATCCAGTCGGGTGCGCCACAGGTATCGCTGCGTGGGGTTCCCGGGCGAGGCGATGTAGTACAGCCACCCGCCGGCCTGATCGACGCCGACCACGTTCAGCACGTCGAAATCACCCGGCGTCAGCAGCCGCATGTCTTTCCCGTCACGGGAAATGCTGTACACGTGCTGCCAGCCGTCACGCTCACTGACCCAGGTGAAGCGGCGGCCCCGGTCGAGCCAGATGAGGTTGTCCACTACCTCCACCCAGGCGCTGTCGGATTCGGTGAGCACGGTGCGGACGGCTCCGGTTGCCGCGTCACCCAGCAACAGGTTGAGCGTATTCTGCAGCCGGTTGAGGTACTGCACGACCAGCTCCCGGTTGTTGTCGGCCCACTCCACCCGCGCCGGGTAGTTGTTCCGCGGATCACCCGGAAGGTTCAGCCAGACGGTCGAGCCGCCCGCGGCGCTGACTACGCCGATCCGGGCGGCCGAGTTGGTTTCACCGGCTTTGGGGTACTGGATGGGGATGATCTGCGAGTAGAGCGAATCCGAGTTCCGGATGAGATGGAAATCCCGGACCTGGTCGGCGTTGAGCTGCCAGTAGGCGATGCTGCTGCCATCGGGACTCCAGCGCCAGCCGTCGTGCAGCGACAGCTCCTCTTCGTAGACCCAGTCGAAGTTGCCGTTGATGATGGTGCGTGATCCATCGTGGGTGAGCTGGACGATCTTCCCGTCGGCCAGGTGCTCGACATAGATGTTGTTCTCCACCACGTAGCCCACCCGGCTGCCGTCGGGCGAGAACTTGGCATACATCATGGTGGAGGGTGGGGCGAACTGACCCAGCTTGCGAAGCCGACCCGACGTCCGGTCGAGCAGCCAGTAGTCGCCCCGGGTATTGAGGCGCCAGACCTGCTTCGAGTTCGTGTAGATGAGCAGCCGCTGCTGATCGGGCGACCAGTGGTAGTCCTCCACGGTCAGCGGCTGGCTGGCACCCTCGGGGGTCAGCCGCGCCGCCGGGACCAGCACTTCCCGCTGGCCGGAGGCGGCGTCAAACCGGACGATCTCCCGCCCGCCGCCGGTGACCTCCTCCAGCGTGGTGTAAGCGGTACCGGTCGGGAACCAGCGGGCCGGGCCGAAGACGTCGCCCCGGAAGTCTCGCGAGGCATAGATCCGCTGGACCGAGAGAAGCGCGGAATCGGTCTGCTGGGCCCGCGCGGCAGGCGCAATGGCGAGCGCCAGGGACAGGAGGAAAGCGAGAGACCTGGGCATAACGGAAACATACACCAAAGGACTAAGGACTTAGGACTTAGGACTAAGTCCACCCCTCCACCCCGGTGCTCCGCCCTGGATCCGGTGGGGTGAGGTGTGGGCTTCGTCCTAAGTCCCAAGTCCTTAGTCCTTTGTCCTGAGTACTCGCCTGAGGAACGCCCCGGTGTAACTCTCCCTCGCCTGGGCCACCTGTTCCGGCGTGCCCTGGGCCACGATGGCGCCGCCCCGGGTACCGCCTTCGGGACCGAGGTCGATGATCCAGTCCGCGGTCTTGATGACGTCGAGGTTGTGCTCGATGACCAGCACCGAGTTGCCCTTGTCGACCAGACGGTGGAGCACATCCAGCAGCAGCCGGACGTCTTCGAAGTGCAGTCCGGTGGTGGGCTCATCCAGGATGTAGAGCGTCCGGCCGGTTTCGCGGCGGGCCAGCTCGGTGGCGAGCTTGACCCGCTGGGCCTCGCCGCCGGAGAGCGTGGTAGCCGACTGCCCCAGGTGGAGGTAGCCCAGGCCGACATCGTTGAGCAGCTCCAGTCGATCGACGATCCGCGGCTGGGCCTCGAAGAAATCGAGGCCGTCGGCCACGGTCAGCTCGAGCACGTCGGCGATGCTCCGGCCCTTGTAGCGGACTTCGAGGGTTTCCCGGTTGTAGCGCCGGCCCTTGCAGACCTCGCACGGGACATACACGTCGGGCAGGAAGTGCATCTCGATCTTCACCAGCCCGTCGCCCTCGCACGCTTCGCAGCGCCCGCCCTTCACGTTGAACGAGAACCGCCCCGGCCCGTAACCCCGGAGCTTCGACTCGGGAAGCTGGGCGAACAGGTCGCGGATCGGCGTGAACAGTCCGGTGTACGTGGCCGGGTTGGATCGCGGGGTGCGACCGATGGGGCTCTGGTCGATCTCGATCACCTTGTCGATGAAATCGAGTCCCTCGATCCGGGTGTGCTGGCCCGGCACGGTCTTGGCGCGGTAGAGATGGCGGGCGAGGGCCCGATACAGGATCTCGGTCACCAGGGTGGACTTGCCCGAGCCCGATACGCCCGTGACCGCCACGAACACCCCCAGTGGAATGTCCACCGTCAGCTGGCGCAGGTTGTTCGCCTGCGCGCCGACCACCCGCAGCCGCCGTCCCGGCTGGCTGAACCGCCGGCCGGACGGAACCGGAATCCGCAGTTCCTGCCGGAGGTACCGGCCGGTGAGCGATTCGGCGTGGGCCACGATCTGGTCCACGGTTCCTTCGGCCACCACCCTGCCGCCGTGCCGGCCGGCCCGGGGACCCAGGTCGATGACGTGGTCGGCGGCCCGGATGGTATCCTCGTCGTGCTCCACCACCAGCACCGTGTTGCCCAGGTCCCGGAGCCCGCGCAGGGTGTTGAGCAGCCGCTCGTTGTCGCGCTGGTGCAGCCCGATGCTGGGCTCGTCCAGGATGTACAGCACGCCCACCAGTCGCGAGCCGATCTGGGTTGCGAGGCGGATCCGCTGGGCTTCCCCGCCCGACAGGGTGCCCGCCGCGCGGCCCAGCGTGAGGTATTCCAGTCCGACGTCGCGCAGGAAGCGCAGGCGGCCGGCGATCTCCTTGACCACCGGTCCGGCGATCTCGGGATCCACCCCGTCCGAGCGGCCCCGGCCGAACGGGATGTTTTCGAAGAACGCGAGCGAGTCGTCCACCGACAGGTCCACCACCGCGCCGATGCTCTTCCCCGCCACCAGCACCGACAGGCTCTCGGGCTTGAGCCGGCGGCCGCCGCAGGCCGCGCAGGGCATCTCCACCATGAACTCGTCCAGCTGGGCCCGGACCGCATCGCTGGTAGTCTCGCGGTAGCGCCGTTCGACGTTCCTCAGCACACCTTCCCACTCGCTCTCGTACTGCCCGGAGCGGCTGCCCTCGGCGGCGAAGCGGAAGGTCCGCCCGGTGACGCCGTGCAGGATCAGCCGACGGGCCGCTTCGGGCAGCGATTTCCAGGGGTGGTTGAGATCGAACTTGCCCGCCCGCGCGAGGGTGGGCAGGATCACCTTGCGGAGATCACCGGTCGGCTCCCCCCAGGGCAGGACGACGCCCTCCAGAATCGAGATGCTCGGGTCACCCAGCACGAGATCGACGTTGGCCTCACGCCGAGTCCCCAGGCCATGGCATTCGGGACAGACCCCGAACGGCGAGTTGAACGAGAACTGCCGGGGCTCGAGCTCCTGGAAGGAATGACCGCAGGCCGGACAGGACAGGCGCTCACTGAACAGGCGGGCGGACGGGCGGGCGGGCAGGCGGGCGGTGGATCCCGACTTCCGGTCGCCCCCCTCTTCC
>DASTEX010000035.1:0-2530 GCA_035709185.1 Gemmatimonadales bacterium | reverse complement strand
ACCCGCCCGCCCCAATGGGCGGGAGGGGGAAGGGGCTCGAGACCGGCGAATCGCGACTCGCGACTCACTGGGGCTTGTTCCAGCTCAGCTGCACGTTCGACCCCCGCGGCGACACCCGCACATACCCCTGCATCTCCTGGTGGAGCGCCGAGCAGAAATCGGTGCAGTAGAACGGGTAGACGCCGAGCGCCTGGGGCACCCAGACCAGGGTGCGGGTCATGCCGGGCATGATCAGCAACTCGGCGTTCCGCGCGCCCAGCATGGCGAAGCCGTGGGGCACATCCCAGTCCTGCTCCAGGTTGGTCACGTGGAAGAAGACCGAGTCGCCCACCTGGATGCCTTCGATGTTGTCCGGCATGAAGTGGCTGCGGATGGCCGTCATGTACACGTGGACCTTGGTGCCCTGGCGGACCACCTTGGTGTCCTTCTCACTCCGGGTGACGTAGGGATCCCGGTTGTCGTTCAGCGCGATGGTCCGGACCGACTTGTCCATGATGAGCGAGGCCGGAATCGCCTGGGCGTAGTGCGGCTCGCCCACGGTCGGGAAGTCCAGCAGCAGCGTCATCTTGTCTCCCTCGATCGAGTAGAGCTGGGCCGACTGGGGCAGCTCCGGACCGGTGGGGAGGTAGCGGTCCTTGGTGATCTTGTTGAGCGCCACCACGTACTTCCCGTAGGGCGTCTTGGTGTCGCCGCCCGGGATCATGAGGTGGCCGATCGAGTAGTAGGTGGGGATCCGGTCCACCACCGTGAAGTTCTCGAGCGACCACTTT
Organism: Gemmatimonadales bacterium; assembly: GCA_035709185.1. GTDB lineage: Bacteria > Gemmatimonadota > Gemmatimonadetes > Gemmatimonadales > GWC2-71-9 > SZUA-320. The sequence continues at coordinate 1,760 of DASTEX010000035.1, read as the reverse complement.
ACGATTTCGGATGAAAGGAACACCGACGTATAGGCGAACCCCTTGCCGTCGAACTCGGTGTGGAGCGGGCCCAGGCCCGGGTTCTGCACCTCTCCCGCGATGATCGCGTCGTACTTGAGGATCGGGATGCCGTTGACCTCGCCCTCGAACGCCTTGTCGGCGATGGCCTTCTGCATCTTGGTGAACGAGTGGACCGGGATCACCGTGGCCAGCTTGCCGCCGCCCACGATGTATTCACCGGTGGGGTCCACGTCCGAGCCGTGGGGCGACTTGGGGGTGGGGAGGAAGTACACCAGCCCGGGACAGTCGGCCGGCTGGATCACGGTCGATCCGGACAGCATCTCCGAGCGGGCCGTATGGGTCTCGTGATCCATCCAGTTGTGGGCGTACCGGGCCGGCTCCTGCCGGGCCTTCCGCTCCGTGACGCATTGCTCCGCCTGCTTCCAGTTCACGGCGGCGATGAAGTCCTTGTCGTTCTGGGATGCGCCCCGCTCCAGCAGCTCGCTCGCCTGCTCGCTGTTGTACGAGGTGAAGAAGGCCCAGTCGTGCGACGGGCCCTTGCCGGCATGGGCCAGGTCGTAGTTGTACCCCGGCATCCGGACCTGGAACGCCAGCGACATGCGGCCGGCCGAATCCACTTTCACGAAGGAGAGCAGTCCCGCGAAGTTCTCCTTGTACGAGCTGATGGGGACGTCGGCCTGCGGCGTGGGCACGCTGAACCGGGTGGCGCCGACCACGTACTCGGAGTTTTCGGTGGTGAACGGCGACGCGTGGTTGCCGGCCGCATTGGGGATCTCGAGGATCTCGACCGTCTCGAAGGTCGTGAGGTCGATCCGGGCGATCCGGGGGGTGTTGTTCGCGTTGATGAACAGCCAGCGGCCGTCGGGCGAACCGTTGGTCATCGAAAGCTCGGGATGGTGGGAATCATCCCATGGGATCCAGCCGTAGCTGGTGTTCAGCATGGCCTTGGTCTGCTCGGCGTAGCCGTAGCCCTTCTCGGGATACTGCGAGAAGACCGGGATCTGGGCGAACAGCCGGCCCGACGGCAGCCCGTACACGGACACGTTGCCGCTGAACCCGCCCGACATGAACGCGTACAGCTCGTCCTTCTGGCCGGGCGCGATGTAGACCTTCGAGGCCGCATCCGCGGCCGCGGTGCCGGCCGGGGCCGGACCACGGGCGCAGCCGGCGGCCAGCGACAGCAACAGACCGGCAGCGACGAGGACCGACTTCGAAACGTTAGGCATGTGATGGCTCTCCAGTGGGGATCCCCCGGCGCCCACGCCGGGTTACTCCGACTTGGTCCAGGTGCGCAGGTATTCGACGACCTGGCGCGCTTCGTTCTCGGTCAGCCCCTGCGCGGGCATGAACGACATGTGCTCGGCCAGCAGCTGCTTCGCGATCGGATGCCGCTCCACCATTTCCTGCGGGTTGAGGATCATGTTCATGATGTAGGCCGCCGAGCGCCGCTCGGTGACACCGGCCAGCGCGGGACCGACATACTTCTCGTCCCGCTTGTGACAGGCGGTGCACTTCACCTCGAAGATCTCTTCTCCCTCCTCCGCCATCTCCTGGTTCAGCGGGCCCAGCTCCACCGGCGCCGTCACCGGCCCGATGCCGTGTTGCTCCTGGAACGCGGTCAAACCGCTGGGGGCGGCCGCGGGCGGCTGCTCTGCCGGCGGAGGGGGTGGTTCCTTCGAGGTACAGGCGCCCGCCAGCAGGGCGGCGGCGATCAGCAGACCGTCACGCATCGATCACTC
>DASTEX010000034.1:0-4854 GCA_035709185.1 Gemmatimonadales bacterium | reverse complement strand
CAACCGGCGGAACGTCGTCATCTCCCGCAATCCCGATTTCCGCCCCCACGGCGTTACCGTCGTGCCCAGCCTCAAGGAAGCGATCGCGCTCGGGGCCACCGAGGACGAAGTGTTCGTCATCGGCGGAGGAGAGATCTACCGGCTGGCGCTCCCGCTGGCCGACCGGTTGTACCTCACGGTGGTCCACGCACACCCCGAGGGAGACACCACTGTCCCGCCCTTCGAGGAGGCGGAATGGGCCCTGGTACAGGAGACCTTTCATCCGGCCGATGCGCGGCACCAGCACGCCTTCACCATCCGTACCTACCACCGGATCCGGTCGCCCGTTCGGGCCGGTGGGCGGGGATGAAGCTCCGGCTCTTTCTCCTGGCTACGGCCACGGTGCTGGCGGGCTGCGGCCGCCAGGAGCCCTGTCCCCGATGCGACACTCTGGTCATTGCTGCAGTGGGAGAGCCGGATCATCTGCTTCCCCCCTTCGCCTGGCAGAGTGTGGGACGGGATATCGGAGACCTGGTCTTCGAGCGTCTGGCCGTGCTCGACCCGGGACAGTCACCGCTCGATACCGGCGCATACCAGCCGGGACTCGCCAGCCGCTGGGAGCAGGTCGACTCCATCACCTGGCGCTTCCATCTCCGCTCGGGAGCGCGCTGGCACGATGGCACGCCCGTGCGAGCGGGCGACGTCGAGTTCTCGTTTGCGGCCTACCAGGACTCCACGATCGACGCTCCCGGCCGGAGCTCCCTCGCAAGCCTGCATGCCGCCGCTGAAGATGATTCGACAGCGCGGATAACCTTTCCCTCGCCGGACCCCGCCCAGCTTTACGACGCCACGTGGCACGTGCGGGTGATTCCCCGCCACCTCTGGGACTCGATTCCGCGGGATCAATGGGGCTCACGCAATCAGCCGGAGCGGCTGATCGGGTCGGGTCACTATCGAGTGGCCGAATGGCGCCGGGGTGACCGACTGGCGCTGGAAGCGGTCGACGATTCCCCGGCCATCCGCCGGATTCTCTGGACCTTCGCCCAGGCGCCCGATGCTCTGCTCACCCTGGCGCTGTCGGGCCAAGCCGATTTGATCGAAGCCTTGCCGGATCGAGCCTCGCGCCAGGCCGCCACCGGTGCTTCGCACCTCCAGCTGATCGATTACCCCTCTGCGGTGTACGGGTTCCTCGGGTTCAACCTGGCTCGTCCCGGCGCGTGGAGCGATGTGCGCGTGCGCCGGTCGCTCCGACTGGCACTCGACCGCGAGACGCTGGCGCGGTCGGTGATCGGCTCCGGCGCGCAGGTGCCGGGTGGGCCGCTGTCGGCCCAGCTCTGGCTCTGGGAAACCCCTCCCCCCGCCAATGGCGATACTGCCCAGGCGCGTGACCTCCTGGATGCGGCCGGCTGGCGGCTGGGCCGGAACGGCCACCGCCGCCGGGGCAACCGCGAGCTCACCGTGGATATCCTGGTGCCCGCTACCAGCGCCATGCGCCGCGATCTCGCCGTGGCCCTTCAGGAGCGGTGGTCCCGCCTCGGGGTCCAGGCTACGGTGACTGCGGTCGACTTCCCGGTGTTCCAGGAGCGGCTGGGCCAGGGCCGCTTCGATACCTTCATCGGATCGTGGCTGGATGAGCCCCATCCCCGCTCGCTCGCCGAGCAGTGGACCCGCCAGGGACATGGCGTTCTCAATTACGGGCGGTACGCCAACCCGGTCTTCGATTCCCTGTTTACGGCCGCCATGGCGAGCGCGGATACCGGCCGCACCCGCGCGCTCTGGCGGGAGGCAATGGACACCCTCGAACAGGACGCGCCCGCCATCTGGCTGTTCACCCCGGTGAACACGGCGGCGGCGCACCGGCGACTTCGCCTCACCGCATTCCGGCCCTTCGCCTGGCTGCACGACCTTCCCGAGTGGAGGCTGGACCCCCCCGCCCCTTGAGCCGCTTCGGCTGCAACAAGCCAATCCGCCCTGTATCGGTGCGATGCACTAGTCGGGACGGCCCAGCCCGGGCATTATTCATAAGTTGTTGTACGACAAAGAATTGCAGTGCAGTTGAGTCGGGTATTGGTCTTGCCTCTCCGGTGGCTGACCAATCACAGGAGTGGCTCGTGCGCGTTCAGTCGGGATTTTTTGCCCTTGGTTTAATGGCGATTGGCTGCAGTGATGGAACCGGTCCCGGAGGAGACCAGGGCCGTATCGGCCTCGCTCTCGCCACGGCAGGGTCTTCCCAGAACAGCGCCGCCCTGGCGGCTCCCGAGTCCCACACCCTGGGCGGTACGACGCTGGTCCTCACCCGGGTCCAGCTGGTCCTGCGCGAGATCGAGCTGGAGCGGGCCGAGTCCTCGACCGACTGCGGTGACGATACCCCGGTTGGCGCCGAGGACGATTGCGAGGAGTTCGAGACCGGCCCGGTGCTGCTCGACCTGCCGCTCAATGGGGCCATCGAGCAGCTGATCACCATCGACGCCGACAGCGGGACGTTCGATGAGCTGGAGTTCGAAGTGCACAAGCCCGAGGACGACGCCGAACACGCGGCCTTCCTGAGCCAGCATCCCGACTTCGAGGGCGTGAGCATCCGGGTGGAGGGAACCTGGAACGGCACGCCCTTCGTCTTCACGACGGATCTGGATGTGGAGCAGGAGATGGATCTGGCACCGCCGCTCCAGATCCTGGGCGGCGGGGCGAGCACCCAGGTAACGCTGCTGGTCGATTTGCGCCGCTGGTTCCTCAATGGCGAAGGCACGGCGTTCGTGGACCCCGCCACGGGCAACAAGGGCGGGTCCAACGAGAGTCTGGTGAAAGAGAACATCAAACAGTCGTTCGAGGCGTTCGAGGATCACGATAGCGATGGGGAACCCGATGCCTGACGGACGGAGCGCGTGAGCAAGGCTGGTCCCTGGGTAGTGGTGCTCAGCGTGAGCGAGAGTTTCCGCGACACGGTCGCTGCCCTGGTATCGGAAGCGGGGGCCGGTCTCCTGGAAGTGGAGGCCGGCTCCGGCGCGTTGCCACCCGATACCGCCGCCCTGCTGGTGCTGGCCGGCGGCCGGGAGCCCGAAGGACTCGATCAGCTGACCACGATGGGCCGTCCGTCGGTGCCTTGCCTCTTCGTGGGCTCCACGTCGGATCACCGGATTGCTGCTGGCGTCGTTCGGCAGGGCGCGTCGGATTACCTGGTCCTCCCCGAAGACCTCGATCTGCTGCGGCGAACCCTGGAACGGCTGGTCCGCGAGGTCCACTCCGCCGGCCAGGCCGAAGTCTTCGCAGCCGCAGAACGCCAGGCGGTGGGATTCGAGGCCATCATCGGGCGGAGCCGCCCATTGCTGGAAGTGCTCGACCAGGCCCGGCGCGTGGCCGCGCACCGCGACGTCAGCGTGTTCATCGGCGGTGAGACCGGGACCGGAAAGGAACTGCTCGCCCGGGCGATTCACTATCAGAGCCCGCGGGCCCGCGCGCCCTTCGTGGAAATCAACTGCGCGGCCATTCCCGCCTCGCTGCTGGAAAGCGAGCTCTTCGGCCATGAGAAGGGCGCCTTTACCGGAGCGATCGGGGCCAAGCCCGGCCTGTTGGAGCTGGCCGAGGGCGGCACGGTATTTCTCGACGAAATCGGCCACATGCCCCTGGAGCTCCAGCCGAAGCTGCTGCGCGCGCTCGAGACTCACGCGATTCGCCGGGTGGGCGGGCAGCAGGCCCGGGTGGTCGACGTGCGGATCGTGAGCGCGACTCACGTGGACCTCGCCGCCGGGGTCCGCGAGGGGACCTTCCGCGAGGACCTCTACTACCGGCTCAACGTGGTGGCGCTGGTGCTGCCGCCGCTGCGCGAGCGGGAAAGTGATATCGAGCTGCTGGCCCAGACGTTCCTGGCCCGACTGGCGGAAGCTTATGGCCTGCCGCTGCCGCCGCTCGGTCCCGAGGTCCGGTCCGCGCTCCGGGCCCATCCCTGGCCGGGGAACATCCGCGAGCTCCGCAATGCGATCGAGCGCTCGCTGGTGCTGTCGCCTCCCGGCACGTTCGAGTTACACGATTTTCTGGCCCCCTCGCCCCGTTCCTCCGGGGGGCCCGGTGACGGGCTGCCGTTTCCCGCTCCCCTGAGCACCATCATCCGCGCCGCCGCGCTGGCCATGCTGGAACGGACCGGCGGCAACAAGAGCGACGCCGCCCGCCGGCTCGGCATCTCGCGCCCTCGCCTGCAACGCATCCTGGATGGAGAAACCGACTGATGCTGCCGTATCGCCGCTGGAACCGCTTCCTGCTGCTCGCGCTGGCCACGGGCCTGGCCGCCTGCGACGACCAGATCGATTCCGAGATCCGTCCTCCGACCGAGCTCACCATTCTCCGGCTGCCGCCCGATCACCCGCCGTTCGAGGCGACTGTCGTGACCTTCTGGGCCCGGGCCAATGAATCCCGCGAAGGCCGGATCTACTTCCTCGACAGCGAAGGGAATCGGGGGGAAGAATACGCCCGGCTCAAGATCGACTCGGGAAGCCTTCTGGCCCGCCCCGACGGAACCCAGTTTGCACCCGAGGACTCGATTCTCATCACCATGTCGGTGGCCGATCCCACCCGGGTGATGATCCATCTCGAGCCCTCCGGTCTGACGTTCCGGGCCGACAAGCCGGCCGAACTCAAGCTGGAATACGACGAGGCGGATCCGGATTACGACGATGACGGTGACGTGGACGGAGCCGATGACGTCGCGGAGCAGCAACTGGCAATCTGGCGCCAGGCCCAGCCGGGTGATCCCTATATCCGACTGGGGTCGGTCCGCTTCGAGGACCTGCGCGAGATCGAGGCCCGGCTGACCTCGTTCAGCCGGTACGCGATCGCCTATTGAGCGCCTGATGGATTTCACTCCCTCCGACGTCATCCGGGATC
>DASTEX010000033.1:0-6826 GCA_035709185.1 Gemmatimonadales bacterium | reverse complement strand
TGAGCCACTCGAAATAGGAGACCGTGACGCCGCCGGCATTGATGTAGATGTCGGGGATGACCAGCACACCGCGCTGCTGGAGGATCGCATCGGCCTCGGGCGTCGTCGGCCCGTTGGCCCCCTCGACGATCATCCGGGCCTGGATCCGCGGAGCGTTCTCTTCCGTGATCTGGAGCTCCAACGCGGCCGGGACCAGGAGGTCACAGGGTAGCTCGAGCGCGTCGATGGTCCGGGCCAGGTTCTTCGCGCCGGGAAAATCGAGCAGCGAACCGGTGGCCTTGCGGTGCGCCATCACCGCTTCCAGGTCGAGCCCGTCGGGATTGGCGATGGCCCCTTCGCGCTCCGCCAGGCCCACCAGCACTCCGCCGGCGTCGGCAATGAATTTGGCAGCGTGGTATCCGACGTTACCCAGCCCCTGCACCACCACCCGTTTGCCGCCAAGCCCGGTCGAGAGACCCAGGGACTGCATGAGCTTCCCGTCGCGGCAGATCTCACGGACGCCGTAGAAGAGGCCCAGGCCGGTGGCCTGCACCCGGCCCCGGATTCCGCCCTGCGCCAGCGGCTTGGCGGTGACGCAGGCCAACCCGTCGAGCTCGCCGGGACGGAGCGAGGTATAGGTATCGGCAATCCAGGCCATCTCGCGGGGACTGGTGCCGTAGTCCGGTGCCGGCACGTCGAGACCGGGGCCGATGAAGTTCTTGCGGACCAGCTCGAAGGTGTAACGCCGGGTGATCCGCTCCAGCTCGCCCACCGAGTACTTCGACCCATCGATCCGGATGCCGCCCTTGGCGCCGCCGAAGGGAACGTCTACGATGGCGCACTTGTAGCTCATCAGCGCGGCGAGGGCCATCACCTCTTCGGCATGCACGTCGGGGGCGAAGCGGATGCCGCCCTTGGTCGGCAGCTTGTGATGGCTGTGCTGGGCCCGCCATCCGTCGATGACTTCGAGCGTGCCGTCGTCACGCCGGACCGGGAAGGCCACCGACATGACGGCATTGCAGACCTTGATCTGCCGCAGGAGCGCCGGGTCGTGCCCGGTCAGGCCGGCGGCCCGGTCGAATATCCGGTTGACCTGGTCGAGGAAGGTGGCGGAGGGCATGAAAGAGTTCGGGAACAGGGGCTGGAATCTAGCCAATTCATTGACGGATGACGATTGAGGATCCACGATTCAGGTCCACCCTCGAGGAAACGGCACCTCAGTGCGCCGGGCCATCGCCCACCGCCCCTGGTCGTGGTTCTACGTGGTGCTCCTGGCATGTGGGAGCAACCCGGAAGGGCCGACCGGGGACCTGAGCATCGTCATATCCCCGGCCAGCCCGGTCGTAATTGTGGGCGGACACTCCCGGCTTACGGCGTCGGTACGGGACGGCTCCGGCCAGCCCGTCGACGAAGCGGTGGATTGGACCACTTCCAGTGCCCAGGTGATCGCCGTCGCCAGGGATGGAACCATCACCGGCCTCGCCCCGGGACAGGCCACCGTGACCGCCAGGGTCGGCACAGCCTCGGCTTCCGTGACGGTAACAGTACCCGAACTGCCCCAGACAGGTGTCGCCAGGCCGGGGCTCGAGAGTTTCGACCGCATCGTGACTGCCCTGATGCTCAAGTGGGGGATCCCGGGGGGATCCCTGGCCCTCGTCAAGGATGGCCGTCTGATCCTGTCGCGGGGCTACGGGTATGCCGATCTGGAAACGGCCGAGCCGGTGGCAGCCGACGCTCTCTTCCGGATCGCCAGTGTGACCAAGCCGGTGACCGCCGTGGCCGCGCTCCGCCTGCATGAGCGGGGCAAACTGGACCTGGACGCCGGAGCCTTCTCCTTCCGGCCCGATCTCCTGCCACCTCTCGGCGTGAATCGCAATCCCCAGCTCGACGCCATCAGCGTCCGCCAGCTGCTCTGGCACGTCGGCGGATGGGACCGTGCCGCAAGTGGTGATCCCATGTTCCGGCCGCTGACGACCGCGGCAGCCGTGGATGCACCGGCTCCAGCTTCGTGCGAAACGGTCATGCGGTTCATGCTGGGGCAGCCGCTCGATTTCGCGCCCGGCACCCGATACGCCTACAGCAACTTCGGGTACTGCGTCCTCGGGCGAGTGATCGCCCAGGCGGCAGGGATGCCCTACGAGGAGTACGTCAGGGACTCGATCCTCGCGCCGCTCGGCATTATCCGAATGAGGGTGGGAGCGACCCGGGTGTCCGGCCGAGCGGCGGGCGAGGTCAGGTACTACGATCGCGAGTCGACCACCTCGGTTTTCGGAGATGGGGCCGTCCCCTGGCCCTACGGGGGGTTCTACCTCGAGGCGATGGACAGCCATGGGGGCTGGATCGCTTCCGCCCCGGACCTGCTGCGGTTTCTGACGGCCGTGGACGGCTTTTCGACCCGGCCCGACTTTCTGCAACCCGGGACCATCGCCACCATGCTCACGACGGCGGTGACGGTGTGGGGAACTTCGCCGTATTACTACGCGATGGGATGGCTGCGCCGGCCGGCGCAGGACAACTGGTGGCACGACGGATCATTGCCAGGCACCACCAGTCTGCTGGTACGGGCCGGCAACGGCCTCGCATGGGCCGCGCTGTTCAACGCTCGAAACGTGAAGCCGAATTCCCGGTTTGCGGAGGAGCTCGATCCTGCGATCTGGCAGGCGGTGGGGGAGGTCACGTCGTGGCCGGCGATCGATCTCTTCAATTGACAATTGACGATTGCCCTCCCCGGGGCTTCCCGGAAGCAACCGTCAATTGTCAGTGGTCAATCATTTCCGACTGAGCTTCCACACGTAAGCAGCGACCAGCTTGATGTCGTCAGGGCTGATGGTCGAGCCTCCCTTGGGCGGCATGATCTGCCCCGTCTTCGACTCCTCGGTCGCTACGCCGGTGGTGATGAGCTTGACGATGGCCTCGTAGCTGCCGTCGCCGTGGAGCCAGGTCTGGTCGGTCAAGTCGGGGCCGATTCCCCCCTTGCCCTCCATCCCGTGACAGGCCAGACACAGGCCGGTGCCGGTAAAGATGCTCTTGCCCTTCGCCACCATCTCTTTGGTGACGCCGGGAGGGAGCGAGTCGGCCGACTGGGCCGGCGCCACCCCAGGTGCTGCCAGCAGCAGGGCCGTCAGAAGGCCGTTACGAATCCGAGCGTCCATCGTGTCTCATCCTGTTCCAGGTCGCGCATGATCTCCCCCGCCAGGCGGAGATTCCGCACTACAAGGTAACCCACCCCGCCAGTGACCGACTGGTAACGGTTCACCCCGGCCGGACCGCCCAGGCGGACGTCGAGCACCGGCGCCGTGGTACTGACCCGATTGTACAGGCCGAACGCGTGCCAGCGGCTGTTGGCGGGCCGCCAGACCCCCTCCACGAAGCCGCCATCGAGCTTCACCGTTCCCACGGCGGGACCGAAGAGCGGGTTGGTGTCCTCCCGGTGAAGGTACTGGCCGTTGAACTCCACCGGTCCGAAGACCAGGGTGCCGTCTCCTCCCACCATGGAGATCCGGTTTCGCTCCCCTTCCCCGCGGGTCCGGCCGTAGTAGCCAAAAGCACCCAGGCGCAGGAAGCTGGTGAAGTCCCGGGTGAGGTGCCCGGCCAGGTTCTTGAAGCCGTTTTCGTCGAAGCGGCGGAGGCTGTCGGCCGTGCCGATGCCGTTGCCATTGAGCAGCTCGCCGGTGAACGTGAAGCCGAGGACGTCGACCGAGGCCATGATGCCGCGATCGTACGTCAGGTTGGCGGGTTCGTCGCCCACCCGGGCGCGGTAGATGGCATAGTCCTCGAACATCAATCGCAACTCGCGCTTGAAGAGCGGGTCCGAGACCTGGAACTGGCCCACCGACACATCGATCGGCTTGCCGGCGATGTCATTGACGATGAGGATCGCGTCCTCGAAGCCGCCGAATTCACCCCGTTCCAGCAGGTTCACATACATGTAATACGACAGGTGCTTCGAGATCGGGCCGCTGGAGAGCAGCTTGATGATGTACGGGGTCTGGAAGTCGGTACTGGCCCGTCCGCGGGAGTAGGCCTGAGCGTAGGCATCGACCCGGAGGCTCAGGGGGACTTTGTCCGGCAGCCAGAGCAGCGAGTCACCGGTGGCGATGGTATCGCGCGGCGCTTCCCCCGAGGCGAAGCGAAACCCGTTGCCGGCGAACTGTTCGCCGAAAGCCGTCAGCTTGGGTACCGGCGAGTGGCACAGGCTGCAGCTGACGCGGTAGCGGCGGGCGAACGCTGGAATCGCAGTCAGGGACTGGGGGACCAGCATCAGCGCGACCAGCCCGCTGATTGCCAGACGAGTCACGGGCAAGCTCCCTCTGAAGGCAAGATGAACCTAACTGCCGGGGCTGAAGGTGCCGTGAAATCCGTCATAACACCCATAAAAGGAAAGGAGCGGCGTGGCCGCTCCCTTCCGTTCCGTCCGTCTTCGGGCAGGCTCAGTTGCCGCCGAGCCCCGGGTTGTTGTTCCGCTCGATGTCGGGCAGCGGGAAGCAGCGCGTGTCCCCGTACGTACCGCCCTTGATGGGATAGACCGTGCCCACCGGAGGATTGAAGGGCAGATCGAGCCGGCGGATAGTCCACATCCGGTGCCCCTCGAGGAACAGCTCCCGGTCCCGCTCCTGGATCACCTGGTTGAAGATCGCCACCGGATCGGCACTGTTGAAATCCGGCAACCCGACGGCGTCGTGCAGGGTGTTGATGATGTCTACCGCGGCCTGGCCGCCGTCGATCTCCGCGATGATCAGCTGGGCCTCTTCCCATGACGCGAGCCGGATCGGCGAGTTCTGCGCGGGATACTTGTCGGCGGCCCACACGATGGACACGCCGTCGGCACCGATCACACCGGTATTGGTGACGGCCGTGCGGGGATCGGGCACCCCACCAAACGTCAGATCGCGAAACGTCGGGGCGATTCCGTACTGGAAGAAGTCACGTTGCCGGCGATACAGCAGATTCTGAGCGTACGCCGGCGAGCCGGCGGTCTGATAGGGGAGGTTGTATTCAAAGGCTCCGGGTACGGCCGCGGCGTCCGCCCTGGCCTCGACCAGTTTGGCGTTGTCCACCGGCTGGCCCGGGAACTTGGCCAGATTGAGCCGGGCCCGGGCCCGTCCCACCCGCGCCGCGTTCACGATATCGGTCACTCCCGCCGTGGTTCCGAGATCGATGGCCTGGGTAAAGCGGGCTTCCGCCACTTCAAACATGTCGACCGAGGTGAGTTCGGCACCCCCCTGGTCGTTCAGGATCTCCTCGGGAGCACTCACCGCCATGCTGCAGAATCCCTCGCCCAGCAGCAGGTAGGAATAGCCCGCGAACAGGGCGGCTGTCGCGAGCAGCGTGCCCTTGTCCTGCACTTCGGCATCGGGGAAAGCGGTGATAGTCTGGGTCGCGAAGTCGGCCTGGAACCGGGCGGTCTGCATCGGCCGGTAGATCCCGAACAGCTGACTGGTTTCGCAGGTACTCTCGGCGTAAATCCCGATCGTCACGATGCTGCGGCGGTCGTAATCCCACCCGGCGGCGCCGAGCTGGGTGTCTTCCATCTCGTCGCTCACCAGCCCGCTGGCGGTCACGTAGGCCTGGTAGGCACAACCGAACGCGGCCCGGGCGCCGTCCACCAGGAGTTTGGAGTTGGCCGGGACCAGCAGCGTCTCCTCCAGCACCCGGCTGGGGGCAGTCTGTTCCAGCAGGTTGGCGCACCCGGTGAGACCGGCCGCCACCAGGAGCGTTGCGAAGGCTTTGGTCGCGTGCATGGGGCGCCTCAGAAAGTGATGTTGGCGGTGAACATGATCGAGGCCAGCTGGGGCGTGTTGTCCTGCTCCAGCCGGGTAAAGAGCTGGGTCACGAAGTAGGACTCGGGATCCAGCCCGGTCCAGTTGGTCCAGGTGTGGAGGTTCCGGGCCGAGACCCCCACGGTCAGCTCGCGGCCTCCCAGGAACCCGGCAACCTGCCGCGGGACCTGATACTGGACCGCAACTTCGCGCAGCTTGGCGAAGCCGGCGTCGTTGATGATCCAGGACTGGGCCACGTTATTGGACTGCAGCTCCGCGATCATCAGGATGTCATAGTTCTGGGGATTGAAGTTCTCATCGCACCGCAGGAACACTTGGCAGAGGGCCCGGCGGTTGTTGTCGAAGTGCTTGTTCCCGAGCTTGAAGTCGACCAGCCCGTAGATCCGGACGCGGCGCCAGAGGCTGAGGTTGGCGCTGAAGGAGCCTTCCCAGCGGGGATCCCACACGCCGAGGTACACACCCGGCGCCGAGGCGCAGGCCACCCCACCGCCGCTGCCGTCGTCGCACAGCACGTTGATGGCCCGGCCGGTCCCGGGATCGAAGTCGGCCGAAATCACCTTGCGGCGGAAGATCCCGTCTACCGGGTAGCCCACCTTGGGACCGAGTACCGGATCCAGCTGGGTCACACCCGGTCCGAGGTTCTGCACCTTGTTGCTGTTGCGGGACACCGAAAGGTTGAGCTGGAGATCGGTGTTGTCCTTGCGGATGGCCGTCCCCGAGAGCTGCAGCTCAAAACCGACGTTCCGGATGGCGCCGATGTTGATGAACTGGTTGCCCGGGAATCCCTCAGACGGCGCGATCGGCTTCAGCAGAATCGCGTCCTTGGTCTTCTGATAGTAGAACGTGAAGTCGGCCGCCACGCGGTCGTCGAAGAAGCCGCCTTCGAAGCCCAGCTCCAGCTCGGTGCTCCGTTCGGGCTTGAGGTCGGGGTTGCCGACGAACTGCGGAATCACGGCCGAGCCACCGTCACCGCCCGTGACGGGTTGATAGCTCCGCAGGGCCGCGAACGATTCGGGCTGCTGGCCCGACTGGCCGTAGGCCCCGCGCACCTTGAGAGCATTCACCCG